>NZ_JBGOOI010000038.1:0-43614 GCF_041439605.1 Vibrio sp. 1F169
TGACTAGGCTACTTCTCCCTCGCCGCGATTAAAACGCTTTTATCTCGAACAAAATTTAACCGCGAAAGGTCAACACGCCCTAGTCTCATTCAGCAGCAAATACATTAAAGTCGATTGCCCAGTTTAGCCTGTGCCAAATGGTAGCCTCTATCTATCATCTCTTGTGAACGATCAAACTCTAAGGTGCCACAGGCATTACGTGGGATCTCAAGCGTAATATCGGCGGGATAAGCGGCCAGTTTTTGACGAGCAATGGTCGATTGCATCGCATCAAACGCTTGGTTGGCAATGTCGTAGGCTGCAAAATTGAAGCTCATTTTGCTTTTTACACTGCTACCGAGATTATCGATAAAATGAACAACCTTCTCATGCAGGTTACTCTCTTTTGTTGGTAGGGAAACCGGTGTCACTTCCTGTTGAACAATTTCAGGTTCGCCGCCTAAGTTCACAGCCAGAGTAAAGTCTGTCTTATCACCAAAGGTAGGCGCAATCGGCACAGGGTTGAGTACCCCGCCATCAATCAGCGCTTCGCCATTAATCACATGAGGCGTGAAGAACAATGGCAAAGAGATAGAAGCGCGAATGGCATCAAACAGAGAGCCTGATTGCAGCCAAACCTCTTTTTCATCGGCGACGTTAGCGGCAACTGCGGTATAAGGGATAGGCAGTTCTTCAATTGAAATCTCACCGATCAATCCACGCAGTGTGTCGATGATCTTGTCCCCTTTGAAGATACCACTCGATTGCCATGAAAAATCCAACATCATCGCCATATCCGATTGGTCGATACTGGTGACCCACTCTTCAAATTCATCCAACTTACCCGCCGCATAGACACCACCGATAAGTGCGCCAATTGAACAACCAGAGATGGATTTTATCTGGTAGCCATGCTCAATTAACCAACGGATGATTCCAACGTGAACCAAGCCTCTTGCGCCACCACTGCCAAGTACCAACGAGATCGTTTTTTCCATCGTACTCATCCTTTAATTCATTAGCTCTTCAAAGCTTTGGGCAAAAATTATATCACTTCGTGTCAGTGTAAGCTGTGTAATGCTTTGAAAACTGCACCACCTGCGTGCCTAAATGTGTCGCGGATTGAGATCGGGCAGCTTAAGTTGATTGCTGAAACTCATAGACTTTAGACTACCGCACTAAACTAAAAGTGAGTCATTCCAGCAAGCCTAAGCGCGACTAGGAATCTGCTTTCCGTTAGCGCTTGATACAAAAAAGTCGCCCACTTGAAAGCGAGCGACCTCTTGTTGTTCATTGTGTTTTTGAGCTCATTCTGTAAGTGAGAACAAAGAATTACAACACGCGTAAGCACTCTTCTGGCGACAAGCTCAAGAGCGTATTGGCGAAGTTAATCTTCTCATCACGCCATCTCAATGCTGCCTCTCGACCTTCTTGTGCGTGTCTGTCGGCCTCAAAATAGCTTTTTCTTGGAAGCCCGTCTGCTGGCGTCATCACCATAGACTGTTCATTCAAGCGAAGCGTAAACAAGAACTGACCACGTTGTCCGGTTTGCGCTGCAGGGTGATGCAATGTGGTATCACAGCAATAGCGCCTATCACGCAGTGCGCGGCATGTGTACTCAAAAGCATCTTGAGCACCACGTCCAGGGAACGCGGTATAAACACTGATGCCATCACGTTGCAAAGACTGCTCACCCGCCGCGAGTTGCACCGCATGTTGGATCATCCTAAAGCCCAGAACCACGCCACCAATGCTGTTCAATCCACTGTATTGAATTGCGCCTTCTAAGCTCAGATGAAGTTTGTCTTCCCCTTCATAGAGAAAGAGATCAGGCGATGCCCAATCGCTCTTTGGAATAAGCAGTTGAGTAATATCCGAGTGTTCCATGTTGGTCTCCGCAACAATGAGTGTGTTTGAGCCCACAAGGTAACGTAATGAGAATTATTATCAATAGTTTTTAACCAAAAACGTTACCCCAGAAACCACTCATCGATGGATGCTATCTGATGCTTTAACGCCAAGCATTTCTTGTTAGATATTCATTTATTACCAATAAAGCTCATCGCCTACAAATAAACAGACACATACTATCTACAGGGTCTAATACTAGTCGTCCGACTCTACGACTAATGTCTAACCGACTGAGTCTATTTGTTTTTTTTGGTTTGGTATAAGGTACTAACAACTAAATGTTAATGAATTTTTAATGATAAGTTGACGCATTGTTTTCACTTCATGCCGTGAGTCAACAACGTTTGTTGGAATAACACACCTCAGAGTGTGAACGAAAGGAATCAAAATGAGCACTACTTTAGAGTCCGCACATATACAAACAGAGAAGCCTCAAGTCCATGAGGATGAACTCACCTATGAACAACAACATAAACCAAGATCGGAATTTGATTCCCGAGAACAGTATCTAGAACACGAATTGCAAATCATGTCGCCTAAGCGCTGGCGTCCAAATTTGCCGTTTAAAGATTATCGATTTGAGATAGAAGACGCCATCCCAGCGATGGCGGCGACCATTGGTAAAGTGGTTATGGTGGGCGCTATTGCAGCCACCTTTGCTGGGGCTCTCGGATTAAATGAAGACTTCATTCTAGAAAACGTTCGTTATGAACTCCTCATCGCCTCTGTTTTCATTATTATTTTCTCTGGCTTCCTGTTGCCGACCGCGAACCTCGCAGGTACACACGGCCCACTCATTCCTTTAATTCCGATTGTGGTTGCAGCAGGCGGACACCCTATGGCGTTTGGATTGCTGATTGGCGCTTTTGGCCTAATCTTAGCCATCAGTAAAGGTGGCAGTATGTTGGCCAACCTTACCAGTAAAGGCGTGTGTGGAGGCTTATTGCTCTACCTTGGCTTTGTTGGAACCGCCTCTCAAGTGAAAAAGCTGTTCGCTTGGGCTGAAGGAATCGGCATGAGCCACATCGCGTTTGTCGTGATCTTTTGCACCATTATCTTGTACGCGCTATTGGAACACTTCCGTAAACGTTGGTTAGCTGTGCCTCTTAGTTGCTTACTGGGTGGTACGATTGCATTTGCCATGGGTGCCCCATTCGCTTTCCACACAGAGCCAGGCTTACCTAACATGAACCCTATGTATTGGTGGGGAGAAGATACCGGTTGGATGTTAGGCCTACCAACGATTGAGCACTTCATGGTGGTATTGCCGTTTGCAATTCTAGCCGTGGCGATGTGGTCACCAGATTTCTTAGGCCATCAAGTGTTTCAAAAAATCAGCTATCCAGAACGTACCGAGAAAGTACACATGAACATTGACGACACCATGACCACGGCTTCAATTCGTCAAACGTTCGGCTCTCTGCTCGGCGGTACTAACTTTACGTCTTCATGGGGTACTTACATCGTACCAGCGGCGATTGCTAAACGCCCTATTCCTGCCGGCGCATTGCTCACAGCTCTGTTCTGTATCATCGCCGCGGTTTGGGGTTACCCGATGGATCTAGCTATCTGGCAACCTGTGCTTTGTGTTGCGCTCATTGTTGGGGTATTTGTGCCATTGCTAGAAGCTGGAATGGAAATGACGCGTGAAGGGAAAACCACACAATCAGCAGCGATTGTTGTATTTTCTTCAGCGCTCGTTAACCCTGCATTTGGTTGGGCTCTCACCATGCTATTGGATAACTTAGGCTTAGTCGGTTGTAAAGAACGTAGTAGTGAGCTTAGTAAAATGAGCCGTTGGGTGTTGCCTGGCATTATGTTCATTGTGCTAAGTGGTGTAATGGCGTTAGTTGGCCTTCTACCGGGGATTCCGGCGATTATCCCGAGTTTTCGTTAAGCTCCATTAATATTTAGTTTTAGTCGACAAACAAAAAGGCCTCGCACATGCGAGGCCTTGTTTTATCTAAGTTTCAACGAACGATCACCGAAGCAATTGGCGATGATAAAACCAAATCAATTAGAGAGCCATTCGTCCAGTACTGTAATGAATTTAGGATTGATTAGATAACCGATGGAAGCATGCGGATTGCTTTTTCCGTTGCGAATATTGAGGTTATAAACTGGATGGATATCTTTCATTCCGCCGGGTATCAGATCCAGTTTGAGCATATCTTTGAAGTCATTTTTAATTTTGCTGTCATGAGAGATAAAATCATCTTCTGCCGATATGTTTATCCATTGCTGAATGTTTAAAGGGTACTTCTTCTCATCTTTCAAGCGGCTCCCTTTTAGCCTATCTTTTACGTTTTCATCGCCTAACGGTGACCCAAGCGTAAGCAATAAGTTAACCTTCTTATCCGCACCATAGTCATGCCTATACTCTCCGTAATGAGACAGCTTCCACAGCACGTCATAACTGATCATCGACCCGAGACTGTGCGATACAATCATCACATCATCCTGATTATCAAGCGCTTCCTTCAGTTCAACCATCAGCCTATGCCTAACATCGCTTCCATAATAAGTATCTTCATACCAATAATGCGCCATATCCGGCGCAACCTTCGTTATGAGTGTCTCAGCCACACCCAGCTTTCCAAACAGCGATGAAAAAGTATCTGCTAACGCCTCTTTTAGAAAACCAACTTTAGATACCTTGTTATACGTTGTTTTATTGAACTGGCTTGTCTTGTACTTTTTGAGTTCAGACAGCGCTTGTTGTCGACTTGCAGGGTCTTCCGTTGGTTTATCTAACAATGTGTTTGATAGTTCTCCGTAATAGACAAACCGTTTATCGACATCTTTAAAAGCTTGTAATGAACTTGAGTCTCCACAATATCGCTGCAAGCCATGCTCTATAGCCTCGTACCAGAGTGCTTGAAGGGAATCTTTATCGGGCTTTTGAGCGCGACCATGAATGAATATTATTTTCTTAGCCATAGCAGGACATCCTAAACACATAGTTAAAGTGATTGTCAGTAGAAAGCACCCCTAGATTCGGTCAGCCCTTACCAATAACGGTGGTGCTGATTACATATCTAGGGGTGGTTGGTAGAGCATTTATATAACTATGAGGCTGTCGTTTAAGGACCATAAACGAGTGAACGAAGCGATCATTACTCGCAAATTGAAATGAATGTAGCTAACAAAACCTCCAACTACCAAAAAGGCCTCGCAATCGCGAGGCCTTGGTTTTTATATCAACAGTTGCAGCCGTCATTTAACAACTACAGCGCCCTACTTCACTGACTTAACCGCTTTCATCAACATTGTGTTGAATTGCTGTCTGAGCTCGAACCGTGAATGAAGATCAGTGCCGTCTCCCCACTTCCACTTTTGCCATACGCAATGTGCTCACCATCGTGAGATATCGCGATACCGAACTTAACCGTCGAATCATAAGCTATGGCATTCATGCTACCAAGTACCATGAATACCAAGAGTGTGGTGTTTAGAATTAAACGTTTCATAGTGTCTCTCTACTTACTTTGGAGGGTACGCAGAAAGCGCCCCTCTCAATCAAAATAGACACTATAAAGTGTGAAGTTATAGACAGGTCAAGGGTTGCTTTTTCGCCAAAATAAGTTTGAGGCTGAAGTAATAAAATACGATAAAAATCAATGAAGATAATTCCGTTTATCAAGTTTCATGTAATTTAAACTATTGTTTCAAATGGGAGATTCGCTTCAGCCGCTTACATAAAAGAAGGGCAAACGAAGAAACTTACCCTTTATAAATACTGAAAATTGAAATCAGAGTTGACGTAAAACAAATTACTCCATTTCCAAACTAGAGATATTGAAACTAACTAGTTGCACCCTTAACATGAACTTAAGCTATTTCCCCCAACCTTCTATCAACTGAGTAAATGCTAAATCTTTCCACTTTTCTTGCCAGACTTCAAGATATTTTACATCTGTTGACGAAGGCTCTAAAGAACATCGGTCGATTTTAACCAGTGAAGGAATTGAGATTGAATCCCCCATGATTAAAGCATCTCCTTCTCTAAGAGATGGTAATATTGTAGTGATATCTCCTAACGTATCTGGTAGAAGTCTTTTGACATAATTCTGATCTTCTGGGTTGGTTAAACGCATTGATATAAAACTATTACACTGAGAAAATATAGTTTCGGATATTTCAGAAGGTCTTTGACTTGCAAGCATTAAAGTTACGCCATACTTTCGCCCTTCTTTTGCGATTCTCTCAATCGCTATTTTAGATGACCTATATTTACTCAAACTACTTTTTGGAACATATTTATGTGCTTCTTCATACACCAACAATAATGGGACATCTTGGTTTTTCCCAAGAGCATTACTATTTTTCTTGTTATAATAACCGACATCGAATAATAATCGTGAAATCAAAGAAACACTCGTACTCAAAACTTCAAATGGGACTCCACTTAAATCTATTATGTTAACATTTGATTCAAAATCAACTTTATAACCAAGAATACTTCTTATTGTCTCTTCAAATGTTGCAGATCTAGCCTTATCACCTAGAAGAAAGTTTAGCCTTTGATCATTAATCTTATTTTCAAGTCTATTTATAAAGTTTATTAGTTTTCCATTTTGAGTCCCAGATGCACTTGAACCTAAAGGTTTTAAATCATCATTAAACAACTTGTGAGCATTTTCGTCATTGAATATAAACTCACAGCCATCCGAATCTGACCACTTTATATCATTTGTTCCTGATTTCTTCTCATTATTTCTGTTAGAAATATAAGTTACGACTTCATTAATATCAAAATAAACGGGTGAATCAAAATGTATAAACTTTTTATCATTACCATTAAAGTGTTGTTTTTTATTATATACTATAGCCTCTTTGAATATATTCCTTTGATTATGGTCATTAGACTCAGTATCAATAAACAATTCTGTAAGTTCTTCACTATTCAAAAGCCAGTATGGTAGATTAAGCTCACTTACATCTAGTCTATTTGAGGTAGGGAAAGCAGAAAGATACTCAGAGTGAATATCAAATATAACTATATGAGAATTATTTAATCCACTGAAACCATCTTTTTTTACTTGAGTGGCATTTTGTATTATCTTAGCGACAGTATGTGACTTTCCAGAGCCAGTAGAGCCGACGACTGCAATATGCTTATTAAAAAACCTGTTACCATTGACAGGTACATTTATTTCACGATTCAATAAAAGCTTTGAGAAAGTAAATTGCTCGTCTTCTTCTACACTCTCTTCATAGATGGCTCTTATATCATCGATCTGCGCAGGAACCACACTCTTTGGAGGCAAAGCGATTGAATCTCCACCTCGCTGAAATTTACCATCTTTTATTAAACCTACTGGGTTAGCTTCTATAATATATTTTTGCTTCCGATTCCCGTCCAAAGCTTCTATCGAAAAATTTTCAATTACTGCTAATAGAGCTACATCATCGTTATCTGAAACTCTTAGGTAAGAACCTACTCGGAGTTGCTCGTCTGCTATTTTGAATTCATTTAATTCATCAACCGAAATCTTAACCTTATTTGGTGATACTGATATCACCTCAGCAACGATTTTTTCTTGTGCGATCATACAATCCCCTTTATATCTTCAAAACCTTTAATCTGAATAGAAGCCGTTATTGGATGTTTTATTAAAGAAATACTAGAACTATAGGTGAACTCGTAAATTTCAACTCTATTCTTTATATTTAACATAAACTGATCAATATCTGAAATATTATCAAACATTTGGAATTTAACTTTGGTATCGGATTCGGAATTTATTATACTATCATGACAAAATAGTGCCCCTAAGAAGTTATACCCATCCGAAAATAATAACCCTTGATCATACAATTCATTTTTTAAATTAATCTTCTTATCCTCATCAATATTATTTAGATAAATATAAGGACTGAATGGTTTAACTGCTTTAGTGCTGAGTTGAGACCACTTTCTTTGAATTTCATAAATACAATCTTTTATGCTTTTATTATCAGAATATTTGCAATCAATAGAGAAAACCCTAGAATATGCTTCTGTACTCAGGCTTCTTTTGAAATATGTTCTATTCAACTCTTTAATATATTGCTCTCGCCCAATAGCAAGCTCTCTCCATGAGTTATATAGTACCTTTGAATTATCTATTTCATTTACAAAATTTTGCTTGGTTATCTGTCTAGATATATGATTACAACCAAGTTCTTTAACAACCGTGAATGCATTATTGTAATAATGATTAGCAATGTCCCTGTCACAATCAAAGTATTTAGAAAGGCAAGTTATAACCTCTTCTTGTTGTTTATCGAAACTAGTTGCATTTATATCAATTGACAACTTCAAAAGAAATTTATTTAAATCTGAATCATCTATACCTAACCTTTCGTACTCTCTAATCTCAATTTTATCTTTCTTGTATGTCAGGAATTTCTCTTTTAAATATGTGAGAGTAATGGGTAATACTAGCTTTTCATGACCTGATTTATAATGACCATATATATGATATTTGTTTATTGATGTTGGATTACTTTTAAAGTGTTCCAACATTAATCTAATAGGTTTAGCAATAACCGAAGGTACATAGTCAGTATTTTCATAGTATTTACATTGAACTGCTGTAGTTTCATCGTTAACCTTAACGTCTACATCCTCAATGCCCTCCACTTCGATACTATCGCTACCTTCACTCAGTTTCATCAATTCTAGAATCGACTTGTCAAACTGGTAGCAATAACCTCTAATTGTATTTATCGCTGATCTGTCCAAATTTTCCCCTTACTATGACAAAGAAAACACATAAGCAAAACATTACTATACAAATTAATGCGTAACCGTGCCATTCATCAAAAAAATCAATAGTTTATGAGTGGTATCCGGTTAGTTATGAGTCTGTAGCTACACCCTAGTATTCGTCCCAAAAAAAAGGCCTCGCAATGCGAGGCCTTTGGTTTTCTATCTATCAGAAGAGATTAGTCGCGAAGTGCTGCGCCGAATTTCTCTGAGATTGAAGCTACGATAGCATCTACTGAACCAGCGATGTCTGCATCTTCAAGTGTGCGCTCTACAGACTGTAGGCTAAGTGCGATTGCTAGGCTCTTCTTACCTTCTTCAACGCCTTGACCAACGTATACGTCGAACAGTTTAGCGCCTGTTAGGAATTCGCCACCAGCAGCGATACACGCTTCAACGATGTCGCCAGAAGCAACTGCTTCGTCAACAACTACGGCGATATCACGACGGTTTGCAGGGAACTTAGATACGGCTACTGCTTCTGGAAGCACGCGAGTGTTGATAGCTGCCCATTCGATTTCGAATACGATAGTGCGGCCGTTAAGACCAAACTTACGCTCTAGTTCTGGGTGAACAGTACCAATGATACCCACTTCTTTGCCGTCTACTACGATAGCCGCAGTTTGACCTGGGTGAAGTGCTGGGTGCTTAGCTGCTTTGAAGCTGTATGCGATTTCGTTTGCAGAAAGCTCAAGAACTGCTTCTAGGTCACCTTTAAGATCGAAGAAATCTACAGTGTTAGTTGCAATGTCCCAGTGCTCTTCGCCACGAGTACCAGAGATAACGCCCGCAAGCATCATTTCTTGGCGCATGCCGTTTTCAGCCGTTGCTTCAGGGATGAAACGTAGGCCTGATTCGAATAGACGAACGCGAGACTGTTGACGCTTCTGGTTGTGAACAACTGTGTTTAGAAGGCCTTGGATTAGGCCAAGACGCATTGCTGACATATCCGCAGAAATTGGGAATGGCAGGATTAGCGGCTCAACACCAGGTACAACAAGCTTTTGCTGTTCTGGTTCTACGAAGCTGTATGTGATTGCTTCGTGGTAGCCACGGTCTACAAGAAGGTCACGAACGCGCTTAAGCGGTTGGTTAGCTTCTTTGTGGTCATTCATTTTAAGTGCCGCTTTAGGCGCTTGGTTTGGAATGTTATCGTAACCGTAGATACGACCTACTTCTTCAATTAGGTCTTGCTCGATTGCGATATCAAAACGCCAAGATGGAGACGTTGCCGTCCAACCAGCTTCTGTCGTTTCAACGTTACAACCTAGGCGAGTAAGAATTTCCACTACGTCTGTAGATGGAATTTCGTGACCTAATAGGCTGTCTAGCTTAGCGCGACGTAGAGCAACTACGTTTGCTTTTGGTAGATCAGCTTCAGATTCGCTGCCGTTTACTGGCGCAACTTCACCACCACAGATTTCAACTAGAAGCTGTGTTGCACGCTCCATTGCTGCTGCTTGTAGCGTTGAATCAACACCACGTTCGAAACGTAGAGAAGAATCAGTATGAAGGCCGTAAGCACGTGCGCGACCACGGATGTGATCCGGTGCGAAGAATGCTGCTTCAAGAAGAACGTCAGTTGTTTCAGTAGTAACACCTGAATCTTGACCGCCAAAGATACCAGCGATTGCTAGTGCTTTGTTTTGGTCAGCGATAACAAGTGTGTTGCTGTTTAGTTCAGCTTCGTTGCCATCTAGAAGTGTTAGCTTTTCGCCCTGCTCTGCTAGACGAACCACGATACCGCCTTCGATCTTAGCTAGATCAAATGCGTGCATTGGTTGGCCTTGCTCTAACATCACGTAGTTTGTGATGTCTACAACTGGGTCGATTGAACGGATACCACAACGACGCAGTTTTTCTTGCATCCAGATTGGAGATTCCGCTTTCACGTTTACGTTCTTAACCACACGGCCAAGGTAACGTGGACAAGCATCAGTTGCTTTGATTTCAACAGATACTGTGTCTTCAATGCTTGTTGCAACAGCTTCAACTGTTGGCTCTGTAACGTCTGCGCGGTTTAGTACGCCAACTTCACGAGCAAGACCACGGATGCTGAAGCAGTCTGCGCGGTTTGCTGTTAGGTCTACGTCGATAGTTACGTCGTTAAGCTCTAGAAGCTCACGAACGTCCATACCTAGCGTTGTACCTTCTGGCAGCTCAAGGATGCCGTCAGACTCTACGTCGATACCTAGCTCAGAGAAAGAACAAAGCATGCCGTGCGATGGAACGCCACGTAGTTTTGCTTTCTTGATTTTGAAGTCACCAGGAAGTACTGCGCCAACTGTTGCTACTGCTACAGTTAGACCAAGACGACAGTTAGATGCACCACATACGATGTCTAAAAGCTCTTTATTACCGTCTGCATCAACAGCGCCGATATCAATTTTTGTAACTTGTAGTTTGTCTGCGTCTGGGTGCTGACCGCACTCAACCACTTTACCTACTTTAACGCCGGTGAAAACACCCGCAACAGGTTCTACATCGTCAACTTCCAAACCAGCCATAGTGATTTGGTGAGCTAGCTCTTCGCTGTTAATTGCGGGTTTAACCCACTCGCGTAGCCAAGATTCACTGAATTTCATAGTTTTGACTGCCCCGGATTACTTGAATTGTTTAAGGAAACGAAGGTCGTTCTCGAAGAACGCACGAAGGTCATTTACGCCGTAACGAAGCATCGTTAGACGCTCTACACCCATACCGAATGCAAAACCAGAGTATTTCTCAGGGTCGATGCCAACAGAGCGAAGTACGTTAGGGTGAACCATGCCACAGCCTAGAACTTCTAGCCATTTGCCATCTTTACGTTTCACGTCAACTTCAGCTGAAGGCTCTGTGAACGGGAAGAATGAAGGACGGAAACGCACTTCAACTTCTTCTTCAAAGAAGTTACAAAGGAAATCGTTAAGAATGCCTTTAAGTTGTGCGAAGTTTACGTTCTCATCAACTAACATACCTTCCACTTGGTGGAACATTGGCGTGTGAGTTTGATCGTAGTCGTTACGGTAAACACGACCCGGAGCAATGAAGCGGAATGGCGGTTTGCCGTTTTCCATCGTACGGATTTGAACACCAGAAGTGTGCGTACGTAGCATTAGATCAGGGTTGAAGAAGAAAGTATCGTGATCAGTACGAGCTGGGTGATCGTCTGCGATGTTTAGTGCATCAAAGTTGTGGAATGCATCTTCGATCTCAGGGCCAGACTCAGTGCTAAAGCCAAGCTCACCAAAGAACTGTTCGATACGCTCAACGGTGCGAGTAACTGGGTGAAGACCACCGTTCTCAATGCGACGACCTGGTAGGCTCACATCGATAGTTTCTTCAGCTAGTTTCGCTTCAAGCTCTGCACGTTGTAGTGCGTCTTTGCGAGCTGCGATCGCTTGTTGAACAGCACCTTTCGCTTTGTTGATCTCTTGACCAGCAGTGCGACGCTCTTCAGGTGGAAGTTTACCTAGGCTTTGTAGTTGAAGAGTTAGTTCACCCTTCTTACCTAAATACTGAACTCGCACTTCATCAAGTGCGACTAACGAATCTGCTGTATCAATAGCAGTCGTTGCATTAGCAATGATCTCTTCTAGATGTTGCATCATTTCCTCATCTACCAGTTGGTAGTGTCCGTATCGGATGATTAGTTTTTTTAGATAGCTACACATAGTAATCAAACACGCTACCAATGCCAAATTGAATCGTTAAAAGAACAAGTTATTGACTAAAAACACGGCAAATTTAACAGGATATTAATGAGGAGTAGGAAGAAGTGGAACAATTACTGGTACCACTCCTTAATTTGGAGGCGAATCGCGCTCAAAAAATAAAGCGAGCTAGGTTTTAGATTTAAAGTGAACTGAGCGCTAAAACTGACGAGAGCTATGGTTCTAAATCTTAAGTAAACCGAGATCTAAATCTGAATCGAACAAACGCTGTTCTTCCCCGCGTTTTTCGCTAAATAAACGGACTCATCAGCCGCTTTAATCAATTCATTCATGGTTTCGAATTCTTGGGTCATTTCAGCCACACCGACACTAATGCTGCCAATCCAAGCTTGGTTGCCGGTTTCGACCTCTAATTCAGACACTTTCTGTCGAGTCGTTTCTGCGATGTGCATACCCCCTTTAAGATCGGTATCAGGGCAAATCACCAAGAATTCATCGCCCCCTAATCGGCACACAATATCATCGTTGCGGAATGTGTTTTTCAGTTCGCGCGAGAGGGTTTTTAGCACCAAATCACCTGCATCATGGCCACTGGTGTCATTAATGCGCTTGAAGTGGTCGGCATCAATCATAATGCACACCAAAGGCACGCCAAGTTCTTTGGAGTCTTGCCAATGCACGGCTAACTGTTTAAAAGCGCAGCGGCGGTTAGGCAAATTAGTGAGTGAGTCTGTTAAGGACAGTTCTTCAAGTTTCTTATTCGCTTGTTTTAACTCTGCCGTACGTTCCTCAACTTTGTCTTCGAGTAACTGGTTGAAGCGTAACAACTGTTTGTTGCGTTCAGAGACCTGCTCAAATAAGCCTTTAAGCGCGGCCAATAAAGGGATGGTTGACGAGTCTTGCTGCTTTTCTTCTGCCTCAAAGGCTTCTAGGGGTGTTGCGCCCTGTTCTATCGCGGCCACTTGTCGCGCCATGTTTTGGTCGATGCCGAGGATGTGATAAGCAAGCCAATGAATCAGGAAGTCCAGTAGCTGACGTGCTGACGCCTGATCTTCTTCCAAGATGAAAGCTTGCATGCTGTAGATATCTTGCATAAACACACGATGCACCTTGATGTGCTCTTCAATGTGTAAGTCATAGAGCCCGCAATCTCTCATCAAAGATTCTTCTTCTTTAAAGTGAAATTCGGCATAGCGTGTGAGGTCGAGTAAAGCGACGCTCATGTCGTCTATAGAGATCGTATTCTCTGACAACAGGTTTCCGTAATGATTGATAAAACCAACAAGGTATTGATGTTGTTCGTCTACGACACCAATGCCTGTTTCAAAGTTTTTATCCCAATTAAATGAATTCATAAATCCCTTAGGGCCGATACCACCAGCACAATTTACATTCATATGCGGAGGTTATAGAGGTTCGAAAAATATAACCATCTTACCTGTGGGGCTATTTGATTGTTTGATCCACTTTATAAAAAGACGACGTTAAACATTCTAAATATGGCTCATCTTAAATATGAGACGCTCCCCTTAAGAAGAACGCCTCATGAAGCTAATATTAACTTTTTGGAGATGCCAACTTTTTGGAAACGCTAACTTGTTGGAAATAATCCCTTTTTGTAAAGACTAAAAGTAATATTCCAACGCCATCTCAACAAAGTCGTCCTTACGCGCGAAGAACAACAAGTCTTCTGGGGTTTCGTTCTCAAACAACCAAGCGTTCAATCGCCACTTGAGGTTGTTATTGATGCGGCTTGATGCTTCCAGCTTTGCACTGTAGACATCGCTGTTATCTAAGTCTTGAGTGATGCCCGTAAGTACTTCGGTGCCGTCTTCATCGTTCAAGGCGAAACGCGCACCAAGGAACACATCGTTTTGGCCGATGGTTTGGGCGTTGTTACCTCGGCTGTCATACAGGTATTCAGCAATGAAGCCAATGTCCCAATACGATTCAAGCGCCCCAACCCATGTGTATTCAAAACCTGTCGCGACGCCAGTGTGGTTGTCGTAGCTGTCGCGATAAATGCTTTCAAGCTTCCATAACCAGTCACCAATAATGCCTTGCACATCGAGTCCGAAGTGCTGCATTTGCGCGTAATACGGCTTGAGTTCATTGCCTTCTACACGATAATAAGGGTCGCGATTTGTGCCGCCTAAGTAGCTTAAACCGACATCCCAATCACCGCACATTTGGCTATAACGCAGTGCCACATCGACGTGCTTTTCTTCTCTCGAAGATTCGTAAAGCGCATCGTCCGATACAGGCACTGTCGGCCTTAAGCGACCGTCTTCCCCTGCGAAGGTACGCTCACGAAAATACGGCAGTAACATGGCATCGATAGTTCCCCAGTCTTTGATCGAGGTGAAGTGGACCATTGGCTGACCCAATTTCGATTCACCATCGACCGATTCAATGGCATCGGTTTGGTTTACCACATCGACCAAGTGCGCCGATTCAGTTACGCCCCAAAACACCTTGCCGACACCGGCTCGCAGTTCGTAATCGTCCCAATAATTGAGATACAGAGCTTCACGAACATCTCCATGGGTACGCTCATCGTCTTCGCTGTCTAGGCGGTAAAACGGCGTGAAGGTAAAGCTGCCGTTGCCCTCTTGTTGTTCCCAATAAAACTCTGGTTGCAACACCAGTGAGCTTTGTCCTTTATCTTGCCCTTGCAAACCGTCACTAAAGAACTGCCTGTGTTCAAGGTTAATCTGCCCTGCGAGTTCCGGACTAATCTGTTCTACGAACTCGGAGCTAAAACCACCCGCCACACATGGCAACGACACTTGCATTAGCCCAACTGTCGCCGCCAAGGTTAAAGATAACTGCGTTCCTGTTAACACAATCCTTTTCATATTCTTGCCTTACTTTGCACGTTTAAGTGTGTTTTTTTGAAAGTCCTTGTCCTTAAGACCGGTCTGGAACGCTAAATCTGTCGTGGTTAATACCGTACTTTTGCCTGTTTGGTGGTTTTGCATCGACATAGTGTGCGCGCGCCAGTATTGGTTTAGGTATTGTTTGTAGTCTTGGAATGACAGGGTTTTCAACAATGCGCCTTTACGGTCGTAAAACTCCACTTGAACGGGGCGGTAATATTGTTGGTCTAGCCATACTTTCTGCATGGTGTAGCCAGAGTTTTTATCGGTCGGTACTTGCTCTAAAACAAAGGTATCAACACCTTCAATTTTGGCGTCTTCAATGTAGTTGAAGGTGTACTTTTCTAGCTCAAACGAGCTTAAGTCTTCGTAAGCAAATTCACTGCCCATAAACGGGCCCGATTTGTTGCGTGAAGAGATCCGTTTTACACGTTTCAATGCAGGCAGATACAACCACTGGTCATCCGATTTAGTGATGTGTGAATGGTTTAAGAAAGCCGTGCCTTTTACGTCACGCGGCTCATCAAAAATCGTCAGCCCTTTATCACCATCGTCATCCACTTCTAACGACTTCAATCGCATTAGGCGGGTGCTGCTTTCGCCCTGTTTGTTGCGAAGTAGCATTTCCATGGTCGCGACAGAATCGCCCCACCCCATATCAACGGCTTTACGTTGTTCGGCAATCTCTAGGCCTTTCGCGGGGTCGGCTAACGTAGGGAAAGCTGCGAATGTGCCTACTGTTAACGTGCCGACGGTTAATGAGCTGACGGAAAGTAATGTGGTAACGAATGATTGTTTAGCGCTTTTCATAAATTTCTCCTTGAGTCAGCCCACCGCAGCAGGCTGACGATTCCTTATTTGGACGACGTAGTCAGTTCGCCAGCTGGGTTAGCTTGCGCTGTTTTAGATAGCTCTGTTTTAGATAGCTCTGTTTTAGATAACTCTGTTTTAGATAACTCTGTTTTAGATAGCTCGGCTTTAGATAGCTCTGATTCGTGCTGAGGTTTATCTGCATAGTGCGTCTGTTTGTCGAAGATCATCAGTAAGCTCGGTAGCAAGATGAAGTCGACTACTAGCGCAATGAAAATCACAATCGCACTGAGTAAGCCCATGTCGGAATTGAGTCTAAAGCTCGACATCGCCAGTACAGAGAAACCAGCCACAAGCACAACCGTGGTGATCCACAGTGCGCGGCCAACAGTGTGGAAGGCGTAACGAACGGCTTCTTCTGCTGATTTCCCTTCCATTCTGGCGCGTTGGTATTTACTCAAGAAGTGCACTGCATCATCAACAACGATACCCAGTGTGAGCGTGACCACGACTGACAAACCCAAGTTGATTTCACCAGAGATCAACGCCCACAAACCAAAGCCAATAATCGCCGGGGCAATGTTTGGTACTAGGCTAATCATGCCTAAGCGAACTGAGCGCAATGCAAAGATCATCAAGCCAGAGATAAGCACTAAGGTGATAGGCAAAGTTGATAACATGCTCGCCATGTTGGTTTCGCCAATGTGAGCAAACATCAGTGATGGGCTCGACGCGACCACTTCATACTGAGGTGCATTAGCTGCAAACCATGAGTAAATGCGCTCTTCGAGTTCTACCAATTCCACACTGCCTAGGTTGTCGACCGTGAGTACCATTTTGATCGATGACTTATCGACGTTGATCTGGTTGTTCAAGTCCAAGCCATACGGCAAAGACATTTCGTAAAGCAGCAGGTATTGCGCGGCAAGTTCACGGTTAAGCGGCAGTTGATAATAGCTATCGTCATCGCCATGCATGTTCTTATTCAAACGCATGTAAACATCGGAAAGCGTGGCGACATGGTCGGTTTCTGGTTGAACGCGTAGCCATTCAGTAAAGTCGCCAATCGCTTGCAAGAACACAGGGTCAGCAATCGCTTGAGACTCGTTGGTTTTCACCGCAATACTGATGGTCGTCATGCCGCTTACTGTCTCTTCCATGAAGTCAGCTGCTTGTCTAAATTCGCTTGAGGTATCGAAATACTTCACCGATTCATCGTTCACTTTATTCAATGGAATTAACGCGGCTGCGCCAACAATCACTAAGGTAGAAATAGGCAGCAGAGCATTACGGTTCGCTACGACAAAATCACCCAGCTTATCCATGAAAGTGACTTTGCTTTCTGCTGCCCCTTTTCCTTGCGTAGATAAGCTGGCTGGTAGAGTCTTCACTGGCAATAGTTTTAACAGCGCAGGCAGCATAGTCACAGAGAGGAAACATGCGATGAGCACGCCCAATGCCGACAAGTTACCGAAGTCTCGCAATACTGGAGAATCCGACATGTTCATCATCAAGAAACCAATCGCGGTGGTGACAGAAGTAATTAAGATCGGCATCGCATTAAGCTTGATGCTGTATTGAATGGCTTGTGCTTTCTCCATCCCGCGCTGCATGGCTTGTCTCATGGTCACAATCACGTGAACACAATCAGCAACGGCAAGGGTTAGTACTAAGGTTGGAACGTTGACCGTTGCGGTGCTGAGGAACATCCCTGCCCAGCCAGACAAACCCATGGTCGCAACAATCGAAGAGATAATCACAACTAAGGTAGCCACCACGCTAAAGAACGAGCGCAACATAAAGGTCAGGAACACCAATACCACCAACAGCATTAACGGCACGAGTGTTGAGCTGTCTTCTTGAGCCGACATCATAAACGCGTTGTTCATGGCAATGATGCCCGCTTTATGGAATTCGACGCTCGGGTAATCGGCTTGGTACTTGGCGATCATAGTATTGATGGCCGCGATCACTTCTTGCACTTCGGCGGTTTTGTCCACTTCAGGCAATTGCACGGTGACGTTAACAATGGTCACATCGCCAGAGGCCGACACCAATGCATTCTTAAGCAGTGGTTCGTTGAGCGCGATCTGTTTTACTTTGGCGATTCGCTCTGGTGTGTGCTCGTATTCTTCGTAAAGAAGGTCTTCCACTAAGAGGTCATCTTCAACGGCTTCGGTATGCTGATAATTGGCCAGCGAATCAACACGGCTTGAGTACGGGATCTGCCACGCATCGACCGTGAGGTTTTGAATTAAGGTGAGGGTTTCTGGGGTGAAGACATTGCCGCCTTCAGGCGCGACGACAATCGCGAGGTTGTCGGTTTTCGCAAAGGTAGTTTGGATTTCGTCGAACGCCATCAACTGTTTGTTGGTGCCTTCGAAGAAGATGTTGTAGTCCCCTCTAAAGTAGAGGTTCTTGGCCCCTAGAGCAGAGAGCATGATGATTGAAAAAACCACCAGCAAAACGATAAACGAACGCTTGGTCGGTATTGAGTGCCAACTGTTATCTAGATTATGAGCCTGTTGACCTGAGTTGGACGATTGACTCTCTAAATCGGGGTTATTAGCTAGATCGAGGTGACTAGTTGAATCAGGGTTACTCATTAAATCAGAGCTATTAGCTAAGTTGGGCTTCTGGCTGTCATGTTCCATCACAGTCTCCATTTGTGACGATTCGTCATAGTTGTGTCTTAAAAAGCCAGCCGGAGCTGACAAAAGACACAATTCTTAGTCATACACTCAAGAAAACCAAAACCACACTAGGCAAACTTAAGTTTATGACGAATCGTCACTAATGGTTATTAATAAACCCACACGAGTGGGCTTAATGGAAGATTATCGACCTACTGACTCTAGGTAAGCGACTTCTTCACTGAACAGTTCTTGTTCTACACGGCGCCAGGTTTTGCGGTAATCCCAATCGCTAGAAAGGGGCTGCCAATTTAGGCCGTCTAGTAGCATGTTCGCGTTATGTAATACTGAATACGGGTCTTGTAACCGCTTGATACAATGACTGTTTGATGCGTTCTGAGACAAGGCATTTGAACCAAATGCGATTGACCAGTTAGCAAACACGATGGCATCTGAACCCACACCAGAAGAGAACTTAAGGTCACCGGCTTCTACTGCTCGGTTTACCATTGAATCGGCTTGTTCAATCACCAACTCTTCCAGTTCATTCATCTCGGTTACACGTGCACTAGACGCTTTCTCTAGTACCCACGGGCTTTTCGCCATGATCGCACAGGTTGATAGTACCGGTTCCATGCGAACATAGATTCGGTAAGCAACGTGCAGTGCGACAATCTTTTCACGTGTGTTGCCTTCAAACTCTCCAGAGCGAGCAAACATTAATGCCTCGGTCTTTAAAGAGTGAATACACAAGGCTAAAACCACGTCTTCTTTGCTGCAAAAGTGATTGTATATCGTACCTTTAGAATAAGAACTTGCTGCCGTTAGCCTATCCATCGTGAGGTTTCCGAACCCTTGTTCTCGAACCAGATCTTTTGCTAACAACATCAATTCTACTTCTCGGTCTGCTATAGACTGCTGCTTTTTAGACAACACGCCTTTGCAACCAAAGATACCTTGTTTATCGCCTTTACAACCAAAGCCAAACATAATTTCTCAGTCCGTATTTGAGCTTAGCTATCATCTAAGCTTCGCCAGTATTTAAAACGCTCCTATCCAATATATTAACACGAATAGTAAATTCATGTAGTTAACCATTTTGTGACGCTTCGTCATTTATGACTTATCGTCATAATAGCGCAAATATTGATCATATCAAGGTGTTTCATAAAATTAAATTCACGTTATGAATAGATGTGAAAACCATCAATAATCACATCGCGTTACTCACCAGCCTGCCGTCATTAACTGGCATAGCATCAGTAACCAACATAAGATCAATAACCGACACAGCATCACTAACCAACGCGGCATCACTAACCAACACAGGAAGAAGCGCCTTAGTTTGGCGAAACCAATACAAGCCCATTACGCTGTCTTCATCTAAATAGAGCATGATGGTTTAGGACAGTCAGCTATTCGAGCCGAATGGAGGGGTACGTAAACCACGAGAATGAGTGAGTTCAGGTTCACTTTTTGGTGCAGACCTCTCCTTATGGTTAATATTTGGCTTACTAATGCCGTTTTCTACTAAGTTGCTATAAATTAGGTAAGGGGTGACTTACAATAGTGACAACGACTTACCTTTTTTGAGAACACGATATTGAGCGCCAAATATTCTTATTTAGCTTGGCAAGTGAATACTTCTAGCCCAGCAGAAAAGCTTGTTTTATTGATGCTTGCAGACGGTGCTGACGAATTCGGCTACACCAATGTGTGCTTACAAACAGCAGGTCAACTTTGTGCTCTCTCTACGTTTGGTTTAGCCGACTGCCTTAAGTGTTTAGTCGACCAAGGTTTTCTCGATAAGATAAAAGTAGATTATCGAGATCAAAAAGAGATTCACGTTTTCAAAATGCTCATTGAGCAAGAGCAAGCTACGGCGCACGTTGAGGTTCAACCGACCAACAGTATTCCTGTCTACTCTACGGCACCTGCACCTGCACCTGCACCTGCACCCAAGTTTCAGCCTGCTCCGGCACCGATGCAACACATGCAGCATGCCCCTCGCCCACAAGGCCGAGGCTCAATGAACAGCAACACCGTATCTACTCATGATCTCAACGAAGAAGAGATACCATCATGGGCAGAACGTGCGTTTAAATTCTCCGGTTTGACCGGTGACCATAGTTTAGTATGGAAGAAATTTGTCCTCTGGTATAAAGCCAAAGCCAATGAATTAATGCCACTATCTCGGATTGAATCCAAGCTGCAGTACTGGCTAGTTAACGAGAAGCAAAATGAAAGACAACAACAGCAGAAGACCTCTCAATATTCAGGAAATGCAGGACAAGCTCAAGGAAATGGGTATCGACAAAAGCTTAGCCCATCTGAACGCTTCAGGCAGCAGCTCATTCAAAAAGGCAAAAAGCCAACCTTCTGAGCCAGCTTCACCTGTTGTTCCTGACTCTACAGGCTCTGTAGTACCTGAGGTTATTGAAGCACAGAGCACTGAAGTAGCGACACCCAATGCTGCTAGCACGGGTTCGTCTCAACAAGTGCCTGTTGTTGACCAAGATCCCGCAGAGTTGGAGCTGACCGATTGGTGTATCCATGTTTTCGGTTCTTTCTTGAGCGTGTACGAAACTCAGTGGGAATACCAATACGGTAGTGAGCCAAGCGGAAAGTTTCTTGAGTTTGCCCACTCTGTTGACTCAGACGGCCTTAACCGCGTGCTAATGCACTGTCATGAACGTATTCAACTTGGCAACAGTTGGCCGCCGCAAATGGGTGAGCTTTGGATTCTAAAGGATTCATTAACAGAAGAAGAGCTGCTTGATAGCCGCATTCGCGTGTTGTCACGCACAGCTGTTAACAACATTGAAAAGTGGCTTATCCAAAACAAGCTGTACGACTTGAAACGCACCGCTGAAAACAAGCTTGATGGCCTGTTTAAGAAGTACTATTTGGAAGCAAAACGTTTAGATGAGAAAGGCATGCTAGAAACTGAATTACCGCAGTTCCTTCTTGCTGCTAACTCCGTAAAGAACCTGAACGATTTAAAACGTGAAGAGTACGAAAGCCAACACGGCAAAGCGATTAACCCAAGAATTCAGAAAATTCTAAACAGTAAAAAGTAGCCTTCTACGGTCTACGGTCTACGGTCTACGGTCAGAAAATACCGTCAAGATTACCCGGTCAATAGATACAAAAATGCCAGCTATCAAGCTGGCATTTTTTATGAGTTTTTATACCAATCACAGTAAGTAAATGATCATAAATAGCGCCGGAAAAAGGCTTGAGAACAAGGCAGCAATTTTTGATAAGTAGTTATTCTACAATCAAAATTTCTAACGAAGTTATCGAGCGTTTTAACTAGCTAGGATGAACAGTTATTTACTACGATTGGTATTATAAACCCATCAAACAATTATCCGACCGCTATTTACGATCGCCTTACTGATTAATTACAGTAGGTGGATAGTTGCGTTTAGAGAGAAAACGCCTGAGTCGTCATCTTTCATGTTGAAGTTTTGGTAGCTAGCGCCTACAGATAGTGGGCCAAAGATGAAGTATTCTGCGCCTACACCGTACATGATATCAACTTCGTCTTGCTTGAAGCCGTTCGCTTTAAGCTCGTAAGAGTGAAGACCACCCTTCGCGTATACGTGAAGAGGACCAAAGTCGATGCTTGGTTTGATTGCTAGGTAAGTTGTGCTTGCGTCTAGTTTAGTCAGTGTTTGGTTGCCGTATTTAACACTGTCGAAAGAACCTAGATCCCAGTAACCCGCTTCAACACCAATAAATGGAAGGATGCCCGTACCCACGTGGATACCCATCGCTGTCTCTTCTTGATTACCTAATGAGTTTTGACCACCCATTGCGCCGCCGTACAACCAAGAATCAGCCATCGCTGTTGAAGATGCACCTAGCAGTGCTAGAGCCAATAACGTTTTTTTCATATTCGACCTTTTTCGTCCTGTTGGCAGGCCTTGCGTGGTAATGAATTGCCACCAAGTCGCCCTGTATGTAATAACTATTCAATTAGTAATGCAACAAGCAAGATTTATACCCAAACCTTGCCATTGCGTCTAGCTTTATTCGTTTAGCAAGCATCAATCGCGTTTTTAACACGCTTATCTGATACTGGGTAAGGTGTACCGAGTTGCTGTGCGAAGAAGCTTACACGAAGCTCTTCTATCATCCAACGCACCTCTTTTACATTTTCTGGAACCGCGATCCCTTTTGGAATTTTATTCAGCAGCTCTTTGTAATCATTCATTACAGAGTCCACTTTGATCATATGAAGGCGATCTTTATTCGGGTCAATCGGCAGTTTTTCCATTCGGCGCTCTATCGCTTTCATATAGCGTAGAATATCCGGCAAGCGTTTCCAGCCGCATTCTGTGGCAAACCCCTTAAAAATCAAACCTTCTATTTGAGCTTTAATGTCTGAAAGCGCAAATGCCATTGAAAGATCGACACGCCCTTTCAGCTTCTTACTGATGGCGAATGCCGTGGTTAAGATGGTTTCAACCTGTTGAGCAATCTCAACAACTGTGTCATCCAACTCCGCACGTACGTGTTCTTTTAGAGCTTCAAACTGTTCTGGCTCCCAAACTATGCCGCCCTTCTGCTCAATCAGCTTATCAATACCACAAGCGATACAGTCATCGATAAGATCGAGCACCTGTCCGTATGGGTTGAAGTACAAACCGAGCTTAGATTTGTTCGGTAAATTCGAGTGCAAGTATTTGATCGGCGATGGCACGTTCAACAGAATTAAACGACGCTGACCCGATTTCATTGCGGTGATCTGCTCTTGTTCTGTTTCGAACAATTTGATCTCTACGCTGTCTTTGGTGTCCACCAGTGCTGGGAAGGCTTTAACATCATAGCCACCACGTTTCTGTTGGTAGACTTTTGGTAACTCACCAAAGCTCCACGTATGCAGGTTTTGCTGCTCGATGTCATCGTCTGCCACTTTAGAAAGTGTTTCTTGAACCTTGTCTTTCAGGCTCTCTTTCAACTCATGCAGGTCTTTCTGCTCTTTCAGTTTGCGCTTGCGATGATCCACAGCACGGAATGTTACCTTTAAGTGCTCTGGAATCTGGTCTAACTTCCAGTCATCACGTACCACTTCCACACCGGTCATACGGCGCAGCTCTTTCTCAAGGGAATCCAATAGTGGAGCTTCAAGCGGCGTAACACGAGCCAAGAACGCATCAGCGTAGTTTGGCGCAGGCACAAAGTTACGGCGTAGCGTTTTTGGTAACGACTTAATTAGGCTAATCACCAGTTCCTGACGTAGGCCTGGGATCTGCCAATCAAAACCGTTCTGGTCTATTTGGTTCAAGATAGGCAGCGGAATGTGTACCGTTACACCATCGTTGTCGTCGCCCGGCTCAAATTGGTAGCTCAGCTTCAGCTTGATACCATTTTGATGCCAGAAGTTCGGGTAATCCAAATCAGTAACGTGGCTAGCATCGCCTCGGAACAGCATCGACTTTTCAAAGTTAAGCAGTTCCGGTGTTTTCTGGCTGGTCTTCTTCCACCATGTGTCGAAGTGACGTCCTGAAACTGCCTCTTCACCCACACGCTGGTCATAGAAATCGAACAGTTCATCATCGTCGATCAAGATGTCACGACGACGCGATTTATGTTCTAGCTCTTCCACTTCTTGTAGAAGCTTACGGTTTTGTTTGAAGAAGGCATGTTTAGTTTCCCACTCACCTTCAACAAGTGCGCTACGTACAAACAGCTCACGGCTGACGGTTGCGTCAATCGCACCATAGTTCACTAAACGTTTCGGGATGATTGGGATTCCGTAAAGCATCACTTTTTCGTGAGCCATTACTGCCGCTTGCTTCTTCGACCAATGTGGTTCGCTGTAGCTACGCTTAATCAAGTGTTTCGCTAATGGCTCAATCCATTCAGGCTGAATTTTGGCGATAACACGGCCCCAAAGTTTTGAGGTCTCCACAAGCTCAGCAGACATGATCCACTTAGGCTGTTTCTTAAATAAGCCAGACGCAGGGAAGATATGGAAGCGTGCGTTACGAGCACCTTGATATTCATTCTTCTCTTGGTCTTTCATACCGATGTGTGAAAGCAAACCTGATAGCAGAGACATGTGAATGCCATCGTAGCTACCCGGTTCTGTATTCAGCTTGGTATCCAATTCACGCATCGCTTGGTGAATTTGGAAGTACACATCTTGCCATTCACGGATACGTAAATAGTTTAAATAATCTTGCTTACACTGTTTGCGGAACTGGTTACTCGACAGCTCTTTTTGTTGCTGCTTAACGTAATCCCAAAGGTTCACAAACGTGATGAAATCCGACTCTTTATCGAAGAAGCGCTTGTGCTTATCGTCAGATGATTGTTGCTTGTCTGATGGACGCTCACGCGGGTCTTGAATCGACAATGCAGAGGCAATCACCATTAC
Organism: Vibrio sp. 1F169; assembly: GCF_041439605.1. NCBI lineage: Bacteria > Pseudomonadati > Pseudomonadota > Gammaproteobacteria > Vibrionales > Vibrionaceae > Vibrio > Vibrio sp. 1F169. The sequence continues at coordinate 25,011 of NZ_JBGOOI010000038.1, forward strand.
TTCGTGCAAACAGCGGTTGCTTGGCGCTTCAATCACCATACGCGCTAAACGTGGATCAATCGGCAGCTTAGCGAGCTTACGACCAATTGCCGTTAGCTTCTTCTTATCGTCGCCATGGTTCTTGTTTTTGTTCGCTGACGGTTCAACGGTCGCAATCGCACCCAACTCTTCAAGTAGCCTTACACCATCTTGAATGTTGCGCTTATCTGGCGCTTCAACAAATGGGAATGCTTGAATGTCGCCTAGGCCTAACGCTGTCATCTGAAGGATAACCGATGCTAGGTTAGTACGAAGAATCTCAGGGTCAGTAAACTCTGGGCGTGATTCAAAATCTTCCTCAGAGTACAGGCGAATACAGATACCTTCCGCAACACGACCACAACGACCTTTACGCTGGTTAGCACTCGCTTGAGACACTGGCTCAATCGGTAGGCGCTGTACTTTAGTGCGGTAGCTGTAACGGCTGATACGCGCCGTACCCGGGTCGATGACATACTTAATACCCGGAACGGTTAACGAGGTTTCTGCCACGTTGGTCGCCAGAACGATGCGTCGACCAGTATGAGACTGGAAGATACGGTTCTGTTCACCCGCAGAAAGGCGTGCGTAAAGCGGAACAATTTCGGTATCACGCAAGTTACGTTTACTTAAAGAGTCCGCGGTATCACGAATCTCACGCTCACCGTTCATGAAGATCAAGATATCGCCTTGGCCTTCATCACACAGCTCATCAACGGCTTCAAAGATACCTTCGATTTGATCGCGGTCTGAATCACTGTCATCACCACCTAGTGGGCGGTAACGCGTATCTACTGGGTAAGTACGGCCTGACACTTCAATGATCGGCGCGTTGTTAAAGTGCTTCGAGAAACGCTCAGGATCGATAGTCGCCGACGTGATAATCACTTTCAAGTCAGGACGCTTTGGTAGAAGCTCTCTCAAGTAACCCATGATGAAGTCGATGTTCAGGCTACGTTCGTGCGCTTCATCGATAATGATGGTGTCGTACTGGCTTAAGAAACGGTCGTGTTGAATTTCCGCCAGTAGAATACCGTCGGTCATCAATTTGATTTGGGTGTTTTCAGAAATTTGGTCGTTGAATCGAACCTTGTAACCAACGAATTCACCCAACTGCGTTTCCATCTCTTCCGCAATACGGTTTGCAACCGAACGCGCCGCAAGACGACGAGGCTGAGTATGACCAATTAGGCCAAAACGACCTCGGCCAAGCTCAGAACAGATCTTGGGTAACTGAGTAGTTTTTCCCGAACCCGTTTCACCCGCCACGATAACCACTTGGTTTTCAGCAATGGCTTTCGCAATATCATCGCGCTTTTGGCTTACTGGGAGAATCTCTGGGTATTCGATGGTTGGTTTCTGCGCAGCACGCTGAGTTGCCGTCATCATTGACTTGGCAATATCTAACGCAATCTCATCGAAGACAGCGTGCTTAGATTGTTCGTTCTTGATTTTACTCGCGCCAGTAATTCGCTTACTCAAACGGAAGCGATCACGCATCATACATTCGTGGAGCGCTTTACGAAGAGATACTGGGCTATTCTGAGATGATTTTGTCTTTGTCGCTGACTGTTCAGCTTTCTTGGCATTTGCTTGTTCAGCATTTAATTGTTTAGCAGGTCGGTTCGATGCAGGCTTATTTGATTTCGCTTCGTTCTGTGGAGAACTTGGCTGTGCTGCATTCTTGTTGTTATCTGCTTTTTCCGGAGACGAAGTCAAAGCGTGTCCTATTCTTGTACTTATTAAACTCGCGCGATTATATCACAAGTCTCAAACAAAAAAGCCTGACAACAAAGGGAAAACCTTTTGCTATCAGGCTGATTAGTCACTCTCACGTTAGTAAAAGCGATGGAAGCGTGACGAACGCAAACCGAATGTTTCAAAAATCACAGTTAAAAACTAAACGCTAAAAACGCCTGTTATAAACTGCCTGCTAAAAAACGCGCTTAAAACTCGTACTGTAGATAAACCGTGTTGTAGTTACTGCCGCCTTTGATTCGACCAAACTGAGAGGCGTTTTCAAAAATAGCAGAGCGGTGATGCAACGAATAGCCGAACCATAAGTTGTTCAGGTCATTCTTACTCATTAAATCACCTACGTTTACGTCGAACGAAAAGTCGAGATAATTAAGCAAGTGGCTCCCGTTATAACCCTTCTCTTTCATCTCTTTCGCTTCGATGTAAGTCAGCGAATCGATGTAAGACATACCTTCTGCCACACCAACACGCCATTGAGTTGGCCAGTCGAAAGTGTAATACGCTTTAATTGCGACAATGTATTCGGTGCTGCTTGACTGAACATCTGAACTCCAGTGATGCGCGATACCTGGCGTTAAGTAGATGTCCAATGGGAAACCGAAGATCTCATCGGTTAACGGGTGGCCATAGAAGAATGAGGTCAACTGGTTGTTGTATTCGTCTTTCTCCCTGTTGAACTTCATGATGTCGCCAATATTCGATGGCGTCGCCCAGCCGTGTGCAACACGTAAATACGGCGCATTGCTCAGCTTAGGTTTTGGCGCTTTGGTTTTATCGTTGAAAAAGCCAAAACCAAGGTAAAGTTCGCCTTGATAACGGTCTTCGACAATCGACGAGTCATAGGCGTTATCATCCAGTCGAGTCACACTGGTTGAACCCAATAAATACAAGTTCGAAAACACATGGTAACGCGCTTCTACACCGACATTCAGGTCCACACCTGCGCCGATGGTTTCACTCGCTGCTGAGTAATACTCGCTGTTGAAGTCAGCACTTTTATAACGCAGTGTCGCACGCGGAGTGAGCTCCCAGTCTCCGGTTTCATACTTGGCTTTCGCTCGTAAGTTACCGTGGAAGTTGTATTCACTGTCACTCATAAACTCTGTCTCAAGAGTCCATTGTTCATCCAGTTGATACGTTAACTGGGCACCGAAGTCCGCTGTATCGCCTTCAATAGCGTTCTGTTCAGAAGCTGGAATGTCAATAAAGCGCAGGCGAGATATAGCATTCAGAGACCATTTCTCGTCGTCGGGTTGGTAAAGGTAAGCCCCCATCTCAGTCCCATCAATGAACACATAATCGTTCTTGAAAAATAGCATTGGAACAAAAGAGCTAACTGTTTGGTCGCCACCTGACGTGTCGTAAGGAATACTTGCCGTACGAAACATTGCAGCGATGCCCCACTCTTGCTCTTCAGCGGCCCACGCATTCGTACTTAGGAAAACGCTACTGACGAAAACAACGCCCGACGAAGCGAGAGTCGGTAAATATTTGAGCTTCATTCTTATGTAATTACTCTTTGTAATAAATTTTGTGTTACTGAATAGACATTTATTAGCCATAACGGCTAACTAATTTTAGGTTTGAGCGGCATTGACCGTTACAATGTAGAATATTCTCGGTTAAATGAAAGCATTGTGAAAGTCTCCGAATTACAAAACATTATAGATCACTTACCCAAAGATTCCGATCCGGATATTGTTATTGGTGAGGCATGGTTGCCCGAGCGTTTGGTGAATACCAACCTAGACGGCGACATGCTATTTCTTGAGTTCGACAATGCCCCTGAAGACAATCAAGGGGATGAAGAAGGCCGTGGTTTTGTTGAACACGAAATTGCTATGATTCGTGAAAAACTGGAGCAAGTGTTAGACGACACATCCGATACCAAGACCAAAGCCGATGCCCTATTGGCAATATTTCTAATGGGCCATGAACTTTCTAGCTCGGAAGTTATCGAACTCCTTGAAGCAGATGGTTCTGAAACACCTGAGTCTGAAATGATCGCGCCTGACATAACAGAGCCTGAAACGAACAAGCTCGAAACAAAACAACACCACGACGACTAGCCACCAACGATTTTAGGTACCGTATTGAAACCCTCTACGACATCATCTCTTCCCCTGTTACTCGCCGGACCCATTTTAAGAAAAACGACTGCAACTGAAGTCGTACTTTGGTTAGCCACCAGCTCGCCTCTGACAGGCAGAGCCGAACTTCATACTCAAGAAATAGACGATTCTGAAGCAGCACAAGACCAGCCGTTTTATACCTCATCGCTTGAAGATCATGATTCGATTCAAATCGGTACACATGCGTGGGTAACGCTCATCCGCTTACAAGGTGAGTTCCCGACGAATACACCTCTAGAGTATGACGTTCACACAGAGTCAGGCTCATTAAAAGAGCTCGCACCTCACCTTGTTTTCAACGGTAAATCTCGCGTTGAGTTTAAGATATCGACCTCGGCTGATTACATTCTTCATGGCTCTTGCCGTAATCCACATCATCCAAGCAAAGACAGCCTAGTCGCAGCAGATAACAAGATGGCCGATCAAACCGTCGCTGAAAGGCCCGATATGCTGATGATGAGCGGCGATCAGATCTACGCTGACCATGTGGCAGGCCCAACACTTGATGCTATTCAGCAAGTGATTCAATTGCTTGGCCTAGTGGGAGAGAGCTTACCGACTGACTCGCAAGTTAACCGAATCAACAGCAGTGACGCCTTATTTGAGAGCGAATATCACTTATATCAACGTGATCAGTACTTGCCACACCACACCACTTCAGAATCCATGCTCGATAAGTTCTTCCCGAATCGTGGCGTACCGATTTTTAGCTCTACCGATTGTGAAAACCACTTGGTCACGCTGTCTGAGTTTATCGCGATGTACCTGTTAGTTTGGTCGCCGACACTGTGGCAGTGTGTCAATCGAGAGCGCTTAATTGAGAATAACTTCACTCAAGGTGGACGCCAATTAACACCGACTGAGCAGCAACAGTGGCGTGATGAAAGCGTCATCATGGATGATTTCATTGCTGGCTTACCGCAAGTACAACGTCTGTTCGCACATATCCCTACGTACATGATCTTTGATGATCACGATGTGACCGATGATTGGAACCTTACCGTGGGTTGGGAACATGCCGTAGACCAAAACCAGTTCGCAACTCAAGTCATTGGTAACGGCCTTGCGGCCTACTGGATGTGTCAGGGCTGGGGTAATAAACCGGAGAGCTTCGACGAGACATTCATCGAGCAAGCAAAACAGCTTTTTATCGATCAACCGCGCGTTCTTAAACAAACGCATGACGTTGAACAAACGGACAACCTTAAACAAACGAACAGTGAAACCGGCGATGCCGCGACTACTCACTCTGTTAGCGACATCGAGCCAAACAAGCATCGAGCCTTCATTGAGATGTTGAGTCGCTTTGAGGAGTGGCATTACACAATAGATACTTCACCCAAAGTCATTGTGTTGGATACCCGAACCCGTCGCTGGCGTTCGGAATCTCGTATGAATAAACCTTCAGGTTTGATGGACTGGGAGGCCTTGATTGAATTTCAACATCAATTGATGCATCAAGATAAAGTCGTGATCGTTTCAGCTGCACCGATGTTTGGCGTGAAGTTTATTGAAACATTGCAAAAGATGGCGACTACAATTGGTAAGCCATTGGTGATTGACGCTGAAAACTGGATGGCACATCCGGGCAGTGCCAATACGCTGATCAGTATCTTTACCCATACCAAAACACCGACCAATTTCGTGGTGCTTTCGGGCGATGTTCACTACTCCTTTGCTTACGATATCAAGCTTAGATACCGCCGAAATAGCCCGAACATTTATCAAATCACCTGTAGTGGCATTAAAAATCAATTCCCAGCTCCGCTGCTTAAATTCTGCGATGTGTGGGACAGACTATTGTATAGCCCGCGCTCGATTCTGAACTATTTCACCAAGCGAAAGCGCTTAAAGATCGAGAAGCGGAGCCCAGACAATCAAACCTTCTATCGCCTTTCAAACCGAAGTGCGATTGGTGAATTAAGGCTAGATGAGGATGGTAAACCACAGTTGATCACAACACTTAGCGGTGACGGTAAAACCACCCGCTTTCCTGAACCTTACTAGGGCGTGTTGACCTTTCGAGCTAATTTTTGCAGCGAGTTGCTGGGTATTTATACAAGGCAGAGGCTTCGATGTATAGCTAGCCTACATGAGAAGCCGATAACACAGTAGAAATGACCAGCAAGCGCTGCCCGAAGGGTTCGGGCTGGGCGCCCCCGCAAAAAGCGTTTTACTCTTTGTTGAGGGAGATTTGCTTAGAATGACTAGGCTACTTCCCCCTCGCCGCGATTAAAACGCTTTTATCTCGAACAAAGTTTAACCGCGAAAGGTCAATACGCCCTAAACAAGTGTTCCTTATTGCTGACCTCTTCGTAATGTCAGTTTTAAGTAAAGACGCTTGCGATCACACTCCGTAGGCCCAATAGTAATAATATTCACCAAAACTGGAATGCTCTTATGTTTAACTCACTTACCTCGTTATTTAAACAATTAGTTGACGGCTCTGATTTAGGCAAAACGCCCACTGCCTCACCTAACTTAGCCATCGCCAGCTTGTTATGCGAAGTCGCTGGTGCAGACCACGCGATCAACGAATCAGAGCAACAAGCCAAACTGCACTTACTTCAGCGTTTACTGAACATAACCGAAGAAGAATCAAAAGCTTTATTAACACAAGCTGAGCCTCAAGTTGAACAATCTGTTTCTCTGTACGATTTCACTTCTCAACTGCGAGAGCTTTCGCAGCCGGTTCGCATAGATTTAATCAAAGCTATGTGGGAAGTCGCGCATGCGGATGGAGAGATTGACCCACTTGAAGATTCAGTGATCCGTAAAACCGCAGAACTGCTCTACGTTGACCACAGTGACTTTATCAAAACTAAGCTGAACGTCATCGGTAAAAGCTAACCAAAGGCTCGATACTCACGTTAAGTGACTGGATCAACGTAAACGGTCGCCATGCATGATGCCTTTGAGCTCTAACGGCGTGCCCTTCTTAGTGACATAAAGGCCGCGCTGATTTGATACCAACACACTGCGCTTGCCTTGTGTTTGTTGAATGTATAAGTGCTTGATATTGAATGTCTGCTTATCTTGGGCCTGATCTTGATCCAATTGATAAAAGTAGTAATGATTCCCCCAGCGCAAGAACACGCCAAACATTTGCTTAGTTTGAGCGATATTCCCATCGATATCGTAACCAATGTACTGCATTTTGACTCGACCATTTTCCAATCGAAGTGATATTTTTTCCCAGCCTACCATCGGGTATTCTGCGGAAAATTTATAAGTACTTTTGGTTGCGAGCCCAGAAATTAAGCCTACATTTAGAATCACAAAAAACGTGAGTAAGATAGGCATCCAAAACTTACGATTCATATCACTCACCCTCGCTCATCGTCATTATCGTCATCGCAAGACAAAGATTTAAACTGGTGACTCATCTCTTTCCAGCGCCCGTTTATCAATGCGACGGCTTGGATATTCTGGCACCCAACTCCGATGCGATGCAGATAAAGCGAATCAACACCGAGTTCTGAGACGGTATTGAGTTCGGTTAATAATTCTTGATCAAAATTCAAACTGTCGTGATAAACATCCATGCCACGATAGCTCGTTTTATCCATAAAAAAAACGAACTGATAAAACAGCACGAGAAGAAGCGCGCTGACGACCATCCCTACGATACGAGATTGGTGACGAGTGAGAAAACTCTTAACCCTTCGCTGTTTATGAAGTTCCCGTTGTTGGGGTAATACAGACTCGCTTTTACTGTCATCACTGCGATCACTGTCAGTATTAAAAACCTCTAGCTCAACGGTTTCATTAGGAACATTAACTTGAGCTACTTGAGTTTGAATAGCAGAAATGGGTGTTGATAGATAACCACCAAGCTGTTGAGGCCTGCTAAAACTGTACCCTTGCTTCTGAACCGTTAAAATTTTGCACTCACAGTTCAGTTCATTCAACGCTGTACGAATGTTCTTTATCGCTACGTTTAGCGAGCTTCCTGTCACCACCCGCCCAGGCCAGCAATGTTCAAGAAGGAAGTCTCGGCCAATCGCTTTCGGGCTATTCATCACCAAATGTTCAAGGATCAAACTTTCGGATGAAGACAAGGTGACCTGCTTGTTAGAGCTCGAATTAATGAGAGTATTGTTATTCAATTCGATACCCGAAGCGTCTAAGGTGATCTTATCAGGGCTATTGGCGTTCATTTCGGCGAGGCGTTCATAAATAAAAGGTCATCAAAAAGGTGTTTATTTGGTCGAGCTAATACCAAACCATACATGGAAAAGAAGAGTAATAAGTTTAGTCAATAATTAAGCCAAATATAAGCTCAGCAAGTAACAAGATAAAATAACAACAAGGTGAGCCAGTCACGAAAACTCACTCACCTATGAACATAGCCAAGTTTAACTCTAAACTTGTCATGGTCCTATATTAAGACCTCGTCGTTACGCAATCTGAAAACGAGGTCACAATTTTGTTCTAGCGAAATTATAGTTCCAGTTTGAATCCAAGTTCACTAATCATAACTTCAGCGAAGCCTAACTTTACTGCATTCAACTGACTGGCAACTCCGCGAGCTTGTTCTTCGTTTTTAGCCAATATTGCCATTGAGTAAATGGGTCTGATCATCGCTTTTTGGTTTGGCTTCTCTTGAGCTATTTCTTGATGTTTTAAGTAAGCAGAAGTAATCACGCCTTGAGCGCTCCAATCGACAACCATTTGTAAATCTTGGCTGATAATCTCATCGACAATGAATTGATTCTCAGGCTCTGTCCAAGCGAGTTCGACTGCGTAGTTTTTGAAAGCGACGTCAGTGTTTAACCATTTATTACCGATGTCTCTGATTTCAGTCACCTCGACAAGCTCTTTAAATTGGAATGGTAGGTTACCAATCAACTCTCGAACGTGCTGTTCACTGTCCGCTTCAATCACAAACTTAATCATCGGAAACTTTTTATCCCCAATAAAGCTTTGTGATACGAACATATCGTGTACCAAGCCCGCATCAATCAGGTTGGCAAATGCTTTTTTCTGATGAGGCATTGCCTCAAATACGGCTTGGGCGTCATCGGTTTTCCAAGCCACTGACACGCCGTATGCCGCTGCGTGGGCATGGGTTGAAAAAAGAATGGCTGAAAATAGAAAGCTAAAAATAGCTAAAAAGGTTCCTAGAGTTGTTTTCATTGTGGTGGCTTCCTAATTAGTCGCGAATAATTTCATACAAGTTAGGGTCAGCAGAAACCCCTTCAGTTTTTAAAGGTGGTAATTCTTTTCTCATCGCCTGTATCGCATCATGGAAATGCTTTTTGCTTTCCCACTCTGCAACATTAATAAAACGGTATGTCGCATCCGAGCTTAAAGAGCGGTGCAATTTGGTAGAGATATATCCAGGTTGCTTCACCAATACGTCTCGCGCATTTTCCCAATACGTTAATGTAGCGGCCTCATGGGCCGGCTCGACTGAAAAGGTATTTATCAATACAACGGGTTGTGCCGAAACCAACGCACTTACGCTTAGCGCCCCCAGTGCCAATCCATACTTAATAATGTTCTTCATCCTATTCTCCTTGTTTTGGGTGAGCTAACGCTACCACCTAGCCCTACCCAATCAAGGTCGAGACCTGCGATTTAATATTAATTAAAAAGCTAAATTTCAAACCAATATTATTCACTCGTAAAATAAGCGATGTAGCCATTCACTATTGATAAACCACTTGTTGAAATTAGGTTTCTTGGGATAGTCATTGCCCTTAACGTGAATAGTCATTGCCCTCAATTTGGATCGTCATTACCCTCAAATAACAGGCACAAAAAAACCACCTAATAAGTAGGTGGCTCTTCATTTTAATAACTCACAAGATTCAGGCTAACTTTAAGTGTTTAACCTTTAAGTATTTAACCAAGCGCCTCTCTGAAATACAAACGATTACAACATAGTCAGCGCAAGCTTTGCCAAGTTATAAGCGTCAACATAACCAGAGTGCTGACGACCTTCCCACTCAATGTTTTTCGCTTCTTGAGCAGCACGGTGACCAATACGTTTTTCTTTCAATCGATTCTGAACTCGATAAAGCGTGGCGATATTCAAGAACTCGCTAAACGGAGGTTCGATGCCTTTCTCAATACACTCTTTGTGTAAGATAAGGTCGTCACGTCCCCACGCTGCATAGATTTTTTTTGGTCCACCGAAGTTCTTAATCATCGACTTGATGACAGATTCTAATGGACGACCTTGCTTTTCGATTTTACGAGGTGTTATGCCCGTTAGCTCGGCGCAGAACAGAGAGACTTCATCTTTCTCTGGCTTAACGTAGTATTGTGCTCGCTTGACGATAGTGCCAGATGCTAGATCAATTTCAGCAAGACCAACTTCAATGATCTCGCCTGTTGTTCCCACACCGTCTTCGCTCCAACAGCACATTTCCAAATCGAAACATACCACTCGATTGTGATTCATACGTCGCCTAATTCTCTCGTCAAAAATTTTGTCAAATTGTACATTAGCCCAATACAGAACTCGACCCTAGTTGCATCAAGTGCTCATTTAGCCTGCAATTGTAACGCGATTTCGGCCATTTGACTTACTTAGGTAAAGCATACTATCGGTTTTTTGAAGGAGTTCTTCGATGTCTTCTTTACTGCGGATGGTAGCACCGATACTTAGAGTACAACTCAATAGTTGACCTTTATGCTCACAGTGAGACTCGCTCACCGTATCTAAAATGCATTCTAAATAACGAGCCAGTGCGTCGTGTTCAATGACGCTCGAAATGATACCAAACTCATCTCCTCCCATACGGAAGACATGATCGCCCTCTTTCAAACTGCCTGAAATCAACTGAATTACATGAACCAGTAAGGCATCACCAGCCGGGTGGCCAAATTGATCATTAATCCCTTTAAATTTATCGACATCAAATCCAATCAAGCTAAACGGCTTGTCACCTTGTATCGCTTTATCGAGCACCTTATTAAAGGCTCGTCGATTATAAATCTCTGTAAGGCTGTCATGATTGGCAAGAAAACGGAGTTCTTCCGTTCTTTCATCAATCATTTTATACAGGCGTACTTTTTCTTGGACTTGCAGTTTAACGATATAAGAAAGCAACAGTGAAATAGTCGTGCCCACGAGGGCAATCCCGGCCAACACCAGGTAACCATTAAACGAAATGCATGAGTCTATCTTGAAGTCGACAACCCATTCACGGTTAGTGAGTGTGATTTTCTTGGTGATATGTTGTCCAGTCACACCCTCATAACCTTTCGTTTCGAACAAGACAGGTGCATCTTCGGCTTCAAAACCGACATCACTAACGCGGACATAAACATTCATATCCCCAACCGTCGAAGCCAGCAAGTTCTCAAAATAGTATGTGGTGCGAACCACACCAATTACAACGCCGAGTAAGTTGTCACTCCCTCCCTCAAAGACAGGGTGATACACCAACATGCCACTCTTTTTTGTGTCTTTATCTAGCCCATCTTGTATCAAGCGAACTTTGTCTGAAATATTCGCCTTACGTGTCTGTTTGATATTATCTAGAACGAGATCAAATCGCTCTCTAGAAGAGTAAAAGCCAAGAACTTTGTTGTTTGGTTCTGTATTGGGGAAAATATCGCTAGCAACGAAAGCTGGCTGACCATCCAAAATGTAGCCATAGGTTTTTGCTTGGTTCTTAGGAATGGTATACAGCTTAAAGAATGGGTACTTTTCTTTCATTTTCGCCGTGTGCTCAGCTATCTCGTCTGCGGGCACTTTTTGCATCCACTGCAAGGCAATTAAACTCTTTGAATCATCTATGGTTTGCTTAGCAAAGCGATCAAACTTATCCCAATTTTCAGGGTCATTTGCGTAGAAAAAATTAGCACCAGACCCAATATATGCCACATCATTATCTATAAAGGCTTCCAAGCTCAATGTCTGGTGAGTAGCAAAACTATCCAAATTCATATTCAGCGCACGCTTTTGATTAAGCATGACTAATACAAAGCACAAAACAGTAATCAAAAAACTGACCGAAAATACGACCAACGGGAGAGTTTGTCTCTTCAACCCTGTTAGTGGGTCAGTAGTTTGGGGCATGCGGGTTCCAAATAGGCTCTATTGAATGAAAAGTATATAACGGACGGAAATAATGCTCCATTCATGTTTAGTCCTAAATGTCACATTAAACGGGCATTTTGTAAATTTTACTGCCCCTCATGACCAATAACCAGACAAATCTCGACTAAATTTCAAGCTAACACACTAAAAAGCCACTTGTTTGAAAACATTAAATACACCTCTTAAGCCTTGAATATGCTAGTATCCACCCATATTTATAGCTTGAAAGCGACCGTTTCAGTCTCGTGCTACCGAGTTTCTTTCCAATCTGTATATTCCTTTAAACCGACGAATATACCGTTAAATCAATTTTAAAGAGAAATCACTATGATCGTTGATTTGAACCTAATCCCACAAACGTTTGATATGCTTCACGCAGGCCTGACTGCATCAAGCGTTTTACTACTGCTAATTGCCGTTTCTCGTAAAACCAAAATGGTTGAGAAAGTCGTAGAAAAACCAGTAGAAAAGATCGTTGAAGTTGAAAAGCCAGTTGAGAAAATTGTCGAAGTAGAGAAAGTTGTTGAAGTTGAACGTGTGATCGAAAAAGTAGTAGAAGTTGAATCTAAGCTGGCAACAGCACCAACAGATTCTGCAATGCAGCTACTGTCTATCATGCAGCAAGAAGCTCGTTTAATTGACTTCCTAAAAGAAGACCTAACGTCATTCTCTGATGAGGAAGTTGGCGCGGCAGCTCGTGTTATTCACACTGGCGGTCAAAAAGTATTAGCCGATTACGTAACGCTGTCTCACATCCGCACTGAAGATGAAGAAACACGTATCACTATTGCTGAAGGTTTCAACCCTCAAGAAATTCGCCTAACTGGCAACGTAACGGGTAACGCACCGTTCAATGGCACATTGATTCACAAAGGTTGGAAAGCAACTGACATGAACCTGCCTAAGCTTGCTGAAAACTACGATGCATCTGTAATTGCACCGGCAGAGGTAGAGCTATAATGGAACACCAAACTCAGCCATCATCGCACGAGTCTTCTTCTCAAGAACATACGCCGCAGATGCATTCACAAGAGCAAGCGCCTAAGTTCAGTGTTGGTATCGATTTAGGTACAACACACTGCGTTTTGTCTTACATCGACACAAGCAATGAAGATGCTCGCGTTGAGGTGATGCCAATCCCTCAATTGACGGCTCCAGGTACCGTAGAAACTCGCAGCCAACTTGGCTCGTTCCTATACCAGCCGCACGAACATGAAATGAATGCGGGCTCTCGCGTTCTTCCTTGGTCTTCTGAACCTAAAGCGCTAGTCGGTGCGATTGCTCGTAACCTAGGTTCGAAAACCCCTATCCGTTTGGTCGCAAGTGCAAAATCTTGGCTATGCCACGGTGGTGTTAACCGTCGTGATGCGTTCCTTCCAGCAGGCAGCCCTGAAGAAGTTGAAAAGGTATCTCCGCTTAAGACAACTGAGTTGTACCTTGAGCACCTTAAAGATGCTTGGAACCACGCTAACCCAGAACACAAACTGGCAGACCAAGATGTAACGATCACCGTTCCAGCTTCGTTCGATCCTGCGGCTCGAGACCTAACGGCTGAAGCTGCGCGTAATGTTGGTTTTACTCACCTAACGCTTCTTGAAGAGCCACAAGCAGCTCTTTACAGCTGGATTGATAACAGCAACGATACTTGGCGCGATGAAGTGAACGTTGGCGACATCGTTCTTGTTGTCGATATCGGTGGTGGTACGACTGACCTTTCGTTGGTTGAAGTAACACAAGATGAAGGCAACCTAAGTCTGAACCGTATCGCAGTAGGTGAACATATCCTACTTGGCGGCGACAACATGGACTTAGCGCTCGCTTACCGCCTGAAAATGAAGCTGGCTCAAGAAGGCAAAGAACTGGCTCCTTGGCAGGTTCAAGCGATGACTCATGCATGTCGTGATGCGAAAGAAGCATTGCTAAACGATGCAGAACTCCAATCTGTGCCGATCGTTGTTCCAAGCCGTGGCTCTAAGCTACTTGGCGCAACACTGAAAACAGAACTGACTCAGCAAGAAGTACAACAAACATTGGTTGATGGCTTCTTCCCACAAGTCGCTGTAACGGATCACCCAGTACAGAAAACTCGTGGTGCACTGACTCAAATGGGTCTGCCTTACGCTCAAGATGCGGGTATTACTCGTCATATTGCTGCATTCCTTTCTAAGCAAGCCAATGCGCTTTCTGGAAATAGCGAAGCCGCTCAACAAGATTTCAACCCGTTTGCAAACATGCCAGGTATGCCCGGTACAGAAGCGCCAGCAGCAGACTTCATCAAACCAACAGCGGTACTGTTCAATGGTGGTGTTCTAAAATCTAACCTACTTGCTGATCGTCTTTCAGACACGATCAATGAATGGCTAATTAATGCAGACGCTGAATTCGCTAAACAGCTTTCAGGCTTAGACTTAGACCTAGCGGTTGCAAGTGGCGCTTCTTACTACGGCGCAGTACGTCGTGGTCAAGGCGTTCGTATCCGCGGTGGTATCGCTTCTTCTTACTACGTAGGAATTGAAAGCGCGATGCCAGCTATCCCAGGTATGGCTCCTCCAATGGAAGCACTGTGTGTTGCACCATTTGGTATGGAAGAAGGCTCAAGCGTTCAAGTTCCTAGCCAAGAGTTCGGTCTAGTGATTGGTCAGCCAGTACACTTCCAATTCTTCGGTTCAACAACACGTCGTGAAGACCAAGCAGGTACGCACCTTGATCACTGGGCTCCAGAAGATCTTGATGAGCTTCCTGAAATCCAAGTGACACTGCCTGTTTCTGAAGGTCGTCGCGAAGGTGAAGTGGTTCCGGTGACTTTGGCGTCTCGTGTTACTGAATTAGGCACGTTATACCTAGAAGCGATAGCCACTGACAATGGTCAGAAATGGCATGTTGAGTTCGACGTTCGTGAAGACTCGAATAACGACTCAAACGTAGAAGCATAATGAATCAACGGCACCTTAGCGGGTGCCGTTACTTTATCAATGCGATTCCCTAGCCCTGTATTAAAAGCATTCCAAAGACAATAATAAGACCAAAATTATCCATTAACTGGTCATCACTTTGGCAGAATAAGGTTTTGTATGGCATCTCCTCGTTTTTTAGTCGGCATTGACTTAGGCACAACCAATACTGTTGTCGCTTACTGTGAAATCAACGACGACCTACAACATGCTCCCGTTTCTCTTTTCGATATTGACCAACTCATCGGCCCCGGTGAAGTGGTTCGCAAGCCTCTACTTCCATCATTTCGTTATCATCCCGCACAAGGTCAGATCTCCCCTTCCGATCTCACCATGCCTTGGGAACCGAGCTTAGTTGAAGGCGATATTCAAAATGTCATCGTTGGTGAATGGGCTCGCGAACTGGGCGCAAAAGTCGAAGGCCGCCAAGTATCCAGTGCAAAGAGCTGGTTATCTCACCAAGCGGTTGATCGTAACTCCGACATTCTGCCTTGGGCAGGCGCAACTGACGTCGATAAGGTGTCTCCTGTTGTCGCAAGC
This sequence comes from Vibrio sp. 1F169, assembly GCF_041439605.1. NCBI lineage: Bacteria > Pseudomonadati > Pseudomonadota > Gammaproteobacteria > Vibrionales > Vibrionaceae > Vibrio > Vibrio sp. 1F169. The sequence continues at coordinate 40,469 of NZ_JBGOOI010000038.1, forward strand.
GCAAGCTACCTTAACCACATCCGTCAAGCATGGAACTACCGTAACCCAAGCAATAAGCTTGAAGACCAAGACGTTGTAGTCACCGTTCCTGCTTCATTCGATGAGACAGCACGTAAGCTGACACTCGAAGCGGCAGCACTTGCTGGTTTAGGTAAGATTCTATTGCTCGAAGAGCCGCAAGCCGTTTGTTATGACTGGTATGCCCGTCACCAACAAACCGCTACAGACGAACTTCAACAGATCCCGCTGATTCTAGTGTGTGATGTTGGTGGCGGCACTACCGATTTAAGTTTGATCGAAGCGAGCTTCAAATCGGATAACGGTGGCAATCAAGAGCTCGCACTCGACCGTATCGGCGTTGGCGAACACTTGATGCTCGGGGGTGATAACCTCGATTTAGCTCTTGCCCACCTTGCAGAGCAGCGCTTCAATCAAAACAAAAAATTGAATGCTTCGAGCCTAACCAAGCTTATTCAGCAGACTCGCGCCGCAAAAGAGAGCCTGCTTTCTGCTAATGCGCCAGACGATGTGAAGATCACCATGCTGGGCAGCGGTTCAAAACTGCTTGGCGGAACGAAGAGTATTGGTTTAACCAAACAAGAAGTTCATCAGATTGCACTAGAAGGTTTCTTCCCGCTTTCAGAGTTTACGGAAATACCCGACAAACGACGTAGCGCGGTTGTAGAGTTCGGTCTACCCTACGCAGCAGATCCTGCTGTAAGTAAGCACGTTGCCGAATTCCTAGCGACCCACCAGCAAGTATCTAAAGCCGCATTGGAAAAGTCAGACTCTGTTGAGTTTGACGATACCAAACCTGCAATTCCTGTTGGTGTACTACTCAACGGTGGTGTGTTCAACAGTGAGCTTGTCACCGAACGTATTACTCAGTTACTTGGCAATTGGAACGGTGCACCAATCACCGTCTTAGATAACCCTCACCCTGACTGGTCTGTAGCCCTTGGTGCTGTAGCTTTTGGTAAAGCACGCCGTGGTGCACAACTGAAAATCGGTGGTGGTGCCGCTCGTTCTTACTTCTTGCATTTACAAGAGAAGAACAAGATGGGTAAAGCGCTTTGTCTGCTTGCTAAAAGGACTGAAGAAGGCCAAGAGATACGCTTAAACAGCCGTCGTTTCTCGCTGACTTTAGGTGAGCCAGTACGATTTAATCTACTGACTTCAACCCACGATCAAATTGCTCATGACACCGCTATTCAAAATGGTGTGATGGTCAATGTCGACGCTGACTTGTTCTCCCCTCTTCCACCGTATATTTCAACACTGGAAGGTTCAGGTACTGCAGAGCTCCAAGCCAACCAAAAAGAACGCGTCGAAGTATTGCTCGCGTGTCAATTAACAGAAGTCGGCACACTGAAAATGGAGTGTGTGAGTACAGAAGATGACTCTAAACGTTGGTTGCTCGAGTTTGAAGTCAGAAACAAGCAAGGCGATGAGTCTGATACCGCTAAACTTCACCCAAGGCTGGATGAATGTAAGGAATTGATTTCTCGTCTGTACAGCGGCAACAAGAAGAGTGCTGAATCGAAAGAGATCAAAACACTATCGAAAGATCTTGAGAAACGACTCGGTAAGCGTGATGAATGGGACTTCACGACCCTTCGCCATCTGTTTGATACCTTTTCATTAGGTCGTAAACGCCGTCGTCGTTCAGAAGCACACGAGAAAAACTGGCTCCGTTTGGCAGGTTACTCTTTGCGTCCCGGCTTTGGTGATCCAACCGATTCATGGCGTATTGAACAAATTTGGGGGCTCTACCAACAGAACATTCAGTTCCAGAACCATCAAGGTTGGACAGATTGGTGGGTATTCTGGCGTCGTGTTGCCGGTGGCCTGAATCAAGAGCAGCAAGAGAACATCTTGGCTGATATCGCGAAGTACCTTCACCCAGGTGCAATGAAGAACCCTAAAACGGCTAAAGATGCGCAAGACAATGGCTATGAAGCCATGGTGAGATTGGCAGCATCACTTGAGCAACTTGAAGTGGAAGACAAGGTTCTATTAGCGACTTGGTTCTTAAGCAAAGCGATTAACCATAATCAGTTCGAACAGGCTCACTGGTGGGCTCTGGGTCGCTTAGCGTCTCGTACACCGTTATACGGAAGCCAACACAGCGTCATTCCAAGAGAGCAAGCAGAACAGTGGTTACCAAAGCTGCTTGACCAGAATTGGCAGAAAGAGCAGATGATTGCCTTCGCGGCTGTGATGATTTGTCGTAAGACGGGTGACCGACAGTTCGATATCTCTGATGACTACCGTGCTCAGGTTCTTGAAAAATTAAAGCAAAGCAAGGTGCCAGAGTCTTGGTTAACACTAGTAAGTGAAGTTACTGAGCTTTCTGAGAGCGAGTCTAAGCGCGTGTTTGGTGATGCATTACCAAGCGGCTTAAGCCTAATCAATAGCTAGCATTCAAAACGATTAGCTTTAGTTGTTAATGAGTAAAGAAGCTAACAGGAAAAGAAAAAGCCACTTTCGGTTCGTTGAAAGTGGCTTTTTTATTGGTGGCTTAAGGCTGGTATGTTTAGTCGACTTATCGCTTTTTGGTTAAGAGCCTCAGCCGTGTTGCAGTTCATCATTGTTAATGTTTCGTTCCAGTTGGATTGATAGGAAAATCCGTATTTTCATAAATATCAGATAACTTTTTCGGTTTTTTCTCTTTGGCTCCTTTGTTCGCTTGATTATGAGTTTCGCTTAAAAGCCATTCCTCATGCATTTTTGCTGAATCCAAAAACTCTGGATCTTCCATTGCTTCCTTGCGAAGTTTATTTACACGTTCGAGAGTATCCCAAATCATAATACTTCACCTCCACTAAGGCAGTAATATAAAGATAGCTCAACCCCACAAAACTTCAACTAAGCCAATGAGATAGCGATCTCAATTTCTAAATTTAACTGCCTCTATGTCTGTAAAAATAGTCATCCTCAGCTGAGGTAAAATAATCGTTTCCTCCCGGTGATCTTCGAAGGTCGTTAGGCATAAAAAAAGCGAGCTCAATGCTCGCTTCTTGTCTGTCTATCTGTTGATCGGATCGCCAACACTCGGCTTTGTTGCGTAATTAAATTTAAAGATAGAACTACCCCGTTTCGCGTATTTCTTAATCAATACGACAAGTTTCAGGCATACCTAACCC
>NZ_JBGOOI010000039.1:0-43392 GCF_041439605.1 Vibrio sp. 1F169
ATCCGTTGAATCCGTTGAATCCGTTGAATCCGTTGAAACCGTTGAATCCGTTGAAACCGTTGAATCCGTTGAAACCGTTGAATCCGTTGAATCCGTTGAATCCGTTGAATCCGTTGAATCCGTTGAATCCGTTGAAACCGTTGAATCCGTTGAAACCGTTGAAACCGTTGAAACCGTTGAATCCGTTGAATCCGTTGAATCCGTTGAATCCGTTGAATCAGCTTGGTCTTTGGCACTCTTTTGCTGAAGATTGGCTGGCTGAGTTTTAGGCTTCAGAGCATTGTTAAAGATAGACTCAAGTTCTTCCGAGACGTTAGTCGCGGGACTCTGTCGAACCTTTTTGGGAAATCCTGCTGTGTCTGGGTGATCGTGTTTGACTCGCATTTTTACCTTCTATGAAACAATGGCACTACGAAACTCTTCTTGTTCGAGCTCTTCTTGGTACTGCACTTGACGTATTTGTTCAGCGATTTCTTGTTCGTTTAGCTGAATGAATTTTTCTTTGGTTTTATGAGCGGCGATTGCTTCTTTTTTTCTCTCTTTGAGCCGTTGAGCTTCTTGCTCCAATACTTTTTTGGCTTCAGCGGCTCGCTGCTTTAAATCGGCTTCTCTTTCCCTCAATAGTGCGATTTCTTGTCGCAATATCTCGAGTTCTTTTAGCACCACCATTTTCTGCTTCGCTTTGGTAAATCGTCGCTCTTCTTCTTCTTTTCGCCATTGGTGATAATCGACTACGGACTGCTCGGATTTTCGCCTTATAGAGAGGGCGTTGTTGACTCGGTACTCTTGCTGCTGAACTGCACTGTCAGCTCGCTCGGCACGAATCGTTTTGATCTCTAGTAACTGCTCGATCATAAGCCCGCGAGTCCTTGTAACTGAGTCACGGTTTCGTCGAGCTCACTTGTTTCGTGTGTGCCTTGACGTAAAAACGCTCGGATATCATCACTTTGATCAATGGCCATATCCGCGCGGTTATCAGCACCATGTTGGTATTCGCCAATTTTAATCAGCAGTTCAACTTCTTCATATTTTGCCAGCATTTCACGCATATGAGCTGCCGATGCTTGATGAGTTTTATCCACGATTTGGTTCATTACACGGCTTGCTGAACGAAGCACGTCAATGGCTGGGTAGTGGTTCATTGCGGCCAGTTTCCGAGAAAGAATAATGTGACCATCAAGTATTGATCGGGTCTCGTCGGCAACTGGTTCTGTCATATCGTCACCTTCTACAAGTACGGTGTACAGAGCGGTGATGGAGCCTTTGTCTGATTGGCCAGCACGTTCCATCAGTCTTGGCAATGCAGCAAAAACAGAAGGCGGATAACCTCGTCGTGTTGGTGGTTCACCTGCTGCCAAGCCGATTTCACGTTGAGCTCGGGCAAAGCGAGTGACAGAATCCATAAGCAGTAGGACGCGTTTACCTTGGTCACGGAAGTACTCTGCGATGGAGGTGGCCACAAACGCAGCTTTGGCACGTTCCATTGCAGGTCTATCTGAGGTTGCTACGACTAACACCGCCCTTGTCATGCCTTCTTCACCAAGGTCGTGTTCGATAAATTCTTTAACCTCACGCCCCCTTTCGCCGATAAGGGCGAGAACTGTGACATCAACGTCAGCGGAGCGGATGAACTTGGCGAGTAGGGTACTTTTACCACCACCAGCCGCGGCAAAAATACCCATCCTTTGTCCTTCGCCGCAGGTGAGTAATCCGTCTATCGAACGAACCCCCATGGAGATGGGATTTTCGATCAATTTTCGTTGCATCGGTGGCGGTGCATCTTTGTAAACTGGATACCAAGCACTCGGTTCTTTATTTTGGGTGCCATCAAACGGGCGACCCAGTCCATCCAGTACCTTACCTAACAAGTGGTTGCCAACGCCTACTTCATGCATTTTTCCAAGTGGACTCACTTCGGTGTTGGAGGAAATACCAAGCATGTTTCCAAGTGGAGTAAGTAACGCGTGATGTTGCTGAAAACCAACCACTTCCGCGAGAAGCGACAAGGTTTGATCAGGGTTGCGCAACTCACAAAGTTCCCCAACACGAACACCAGGAACCACGGCTTTGATGATGGTGCCAGTAACTTGAGTAACTCGGCCGCGGATTTGTATCAAACGAGTTTGTTTGATAGCAGATTGTTGCGTTTCGGTGATGTATGAGAAATCGTTCAATTTAGGAAATATGCGTAATAACTGGTAGTGATAGAGTAGAAAGGATGGGGCAGTATTTATAGTGACTATTGGTCGGGAGTTTTTAGAAAACTAAAAATGCCCTAAAAAAACACGTCTGATTTTGACAGCCTATTGCAAATACAACATTTACACTCAAGTCATATTGTACGAAAGGAGTGCAAATGAGTGAGTATTATCAACAATCAAATTGCAACGGGTAACAAGTTTGACACGCCAATTCGAAGCGGTCATGAGTACGTACGTTCTGGGGAGTCAATTGGTGGAAACTATCGAGGCGAGAGCGTCCGAGTACACAATGCTACTCAATCATTATTTGACGCAATGGAGGAGCTGACGTCATTAGGCTCAGAAAAAGCAGAAAAAGATCTAACCAAACGTAAAGTAAAAGATGGTGGTCTTCGGGTTAATGAAGCTCATGAGTTGGTGTCTGAATATTTAAGGAAAGTTCCTGATCTTGAGAAGAACCAAAAGATCAAAGACCTTGCTACCAAGATGGCGGGTGGCAACTTATCAACGATCGCGCAGCTACAAGCTTACCTTAATGGCTTTTCTGAAGAGAAGAGTCACCAGTACCTTGCATTAAAGGCGGTAAAAAAGTTTCTCGGAGCGAACCCAGAAAGTAAGAATCTGTTGGCGCTGATTGACCAAGCCCTTCTGAACTTTGAGCAAAATCCAGATTCTTGGTCTCAGATTGATACCGAGATTCGTGTGTCGAGCTTTGCTGATGAATATAGCAAAGAGCAAGACTTTAGCAGTTTGCACCAACTACGCGGTTTCTATCGTGACACAGTACACAGTTACCAAGGCTTAGGCTCGGCATACAAGGATGTGGTTGAGCGATTTGGTGAAAAAGAGGTGTCCACCGCCGTCGACTTTATGTTGCAAGGTATGAGTGCAGATTTAAGTGTTCAAGGCAGTAATATTGATTCGGTTAAGCTGCAGCTTTTGATGTCAGATATGCAAAAACTTAAGACGCTGAATACCCTTCAAGATCAAGTTAGTAATATCTATCAGATGTTTAAACCTCAGCAGGCAAGCCATGGCTTATCAAGTTACTGATTTAATGTCGGATGTCATCGACTTAGTTGAGCAGCGCTGGGTGGGAAGCGAAGAGATATGGAACTTAGTGAACGCCATGAAGTTGGGGGCCATTGAGCGACAAATTAGTTTTTTACGAGAACTGCACAACTTAGTTCGGCATATTTCCATTGATGTGTTTAACGACGAAGAACAGCGGCAAAACCTAATACAAGCAATACAAAAAGTGCTTGATGAAGCGATTGATTTAGAAGAAGAGGAAATTTGGAACGATGAATTGGATTGATGCGTCAGTGGATGATTTTTGCCGAGGAATGGGGCTTGAAGCCGTAAATTTCTCGTCGGCTGGACGTGTTCAGTTGAGCTTTGAACAAAGCGGCACCTTGTACCTTGAGAAATATCAGGATTGTTTGTTTCTTATGTTGGTAAAAGCGCTGCCATGGCATCAATCTAATGAGTCAATTAAAAAGGCACTGAGCTTTTGTCATTCAGGGCAAGGGTGGCCATTCACTATTAAAACTGGGCTGTTCGATGAACAAGCGTTAGTTTTCTCAGCGCAAATTGAAGGCGATGAAGTTACCTTACCAACCATAGAACAAGCATTCGCGTTGCTAGTTCGTTTGCATAACGACGTGGTGAACTCATGAATCGGATTAGTACATTAAACGTTGGTATTGAAAGTTTTGCTCATATCTCTCTTGAGCAAGTCGAAAGCGACTTTCCACAACGTTTTCAACTGCTACCTGACGGTCAAGCCATCGCGACGCACCTAGAGAAATTGTATGAACTTCGCCCTTCAGAGCAGTACTTGATGCCACTCGCTAAGCCAAAGATTACACATACAGACTTACTTCGCCCAGAAAAATACCGTCAGCAGTTTGATATAACTCTGCAAAGACTTCAAGACTTGGCGAAGAAAAATGGTTCTCATACGCTAACTCAAGCAGCGGAAACGTTGCAAACTACTCAATTAGATCAACGTTATCTCACCATGGCGTTGAATCTACTGATTCAGGTTTAACTCCCATGTTACAAGCAAAAGATGTGGAGCTATTGCTTATCCACGGGGCTCTCCAAGTTCAATATAAAAAACCTAAACAAGCAATTATGTTACTCGAAGCGCTGTTGGAAATCGAACCTCAGCATAAAGAAGCTCGCCAAACATTAGCGGTAGCATGCCTGGATTTAGGGCGGTACGCTCGTTCAATCGAACTGTGCGAAAGCTTGTTGGAAGCCAACAACTCTAATGAAGCTGGTTTATGGTTTTGTCTTAGCCAAGCCCGCTGGAAACAAGATGATGTTGAGGGCGCGCGCCGCGCTCATCGCTGTTATATAAAATCTCTAAATAGTGAACCAAATGAATAAGTTGATCGATATTATTAACAAGGTTGGGCAGCGTAAAGACATCATGCTTGCCGTGATGCTACTGGCAATCGTCTTTATGATGATCTTGCCTTTACCTACGACATTGGTGGATGTACTTATCGGTACCAACATGAGTATAGCGGTCGTCTTATTGATGATTGCTATCTACATTACATCCCCCCTAGAGTTCTCTGCATTCCCAGCGGTTCTGTTGATCACTACACTATTTCGCTTGTCACTTTCTATCACTACAACACGACTTATCCTGCTGCAAGGTGATGCTGGTCAAATCGTTTCTACCTTTGGTAACTTCGTCGTGGGTGGTAACCTGGTCGTGGGCATCGTAGTTTTCCTGATCATCACAATCGTTCAGTTTATGGTGATTACTAAAGGTTCAGAAAGGGTAGCGGAAGTCAGTGCTCGATTCTCCCTTGATGCGATGCCGGGTAAGCAAATGAGTATAGACGGCGATATGCGCGCCGGGGTAATCGATGTTCATGAGGCGCGTCATCGCCGTTCAGTGATTGAAAAAGAAAGCCAAATGTACGGCTCTATGGACGGGGCGATGAAGTTCGTAAAAGGAGACTCTATTGCTGGTCTGGTGATAATCGTGGTGAATATTCTTGGCGGTGTAACCATAGGTGTGACTCAAAAAGGCATGTCAGCGTCGGAAGCATTGGAGCTATTTGCTGTTTTGACCGTAGGTGATGGCCTGGTATCGCAAATTCCGGCTCTCTTTATCGCGATTACTGCCGGTATTATTGTGACGCGCGTTTCGAATGAAGAGTCCTCTGACCTAGGCTCAGATATCGGAGCACAGGTTACAGCACAACCAAGAGCTTTGTTGATTGGCGGTGTGTTGCTAGTGTTGTTTGCGCTTATTCCCGGTTTCCCGAAGGTTACCTTCTTTGTTCTTGCTATTGTAGTCGGTGGTGGCGGCTTTTTCTTACTCCATAACAAAAAACAACAAAGTAAATTAAGCAGTGCCGACTTACCAAGTTTTGTTGCCCAAGGCGCGGGCTCGCCAGCCGCCAAATCGAACAAAGCGGCACCTCAGCGCAACAGCAAAGGAAAACTAGGTGAACAAGAAGAGTTCGCTATGACGGTACCGCTGCTAATCGATTTGGATGCTCGCTTACAAGAGAGCTTAGAAGCCGTCGCTTTGAATGATGAGCTCGCACGAGTAAGACGAGCGTTGTACCTAGATCTCGGCGTGCCGTTCCCGGGGATTCACTTACGATTTAACGAAGGGATGAGCAACGGTGAATACTTGATTCAATTGCAAGAAGTGCCAGTTGCCCGCGGTCGGATTCAAAGCTTAAAACTGCTGGTGACAGAAGATAATGAGCAGATCGATTTGCTTGGTATACCTTACGAGAAAGATGACGATTTTCTACCGGGAATTTCGAGTATTTGGGTAGACCACAGTCATAAAGTAAAACTAGAAAACAGCCAAGTGGGCTTTTTAACTCCCGACCGTATTTTGACTTACCACCTATCTCATGTGCTAAAAGAGTACGCCCAAGATTTTATCGGTATCCAAGAGACTCGTTATTTGCTAGAGCAAATGGAAGGCAGTTATTCCGAATTAGTAAAAGAGACACAGCGTATTGTGCCTTTGCAAAAAATGACGGAAATCCTACAACGCCTTGTCTCTGAAGATATTTCTATTCGTAACTTACGAGTGATCTTAGAAGCAATGGTGGAGTGGGGACAAAAAGAAAAAGACGTGGTTCAGTTGACTGAATACATCCGTTCAAGTTTGAAACGCTATATTTGTTACAAGTACGCCAGCGGTCAAAATATGTTGCCAGCATACCTGTTAGATCAGAGCTTGGAAGATATGCTCCGTAACGGTATTCGTCAGACTTCGTCGGGCAGTTACTTAGCGCTTGACCCTTCCGTTACTCAACAGTTTGTCAGCGACGTTAAGCAAGCAGTTGGTGATTTGAGCCGTATGCCAAATAAACCAGTGTTAGTGGTGTCAATGGACGTACGCCGTTACGTGCGAAAATTGATTGAATCTGAATACTACGATCTGCCAGTGCTGTCTTTTCAAGAACTAACGCAACAAATTAATATTCAACCTTTAGGCAGGGTGGGAATGTAATGGCATGTGTACTCAGTCAGTCTTTAGTGACGTCAGGAATCAAAGTGAGGCCTTATTTCTGGCAGAAAAGCACGATCTTACTTGGCCATCGCTACGAATACGACGGTATGGAGCTCGTGTTCCGAGTAGACGATGGTGAAATTATCATCGTTTTGTTGCGAAGAATTACTCCAAACCAAGGTTTGAGCAATCCTTTCTCTGCACTGTTTTTACTCGCAGAACATGCTATCCGATTGTACCCACTCAACTGGATCATTCGTGGCAACGTTGACGTATTGCGTGGTAGCAATATGAGTAACCAAAGATTAGCGCAATTCTATTTGGGAGCCTGTGGTGCGAGTCACGATGAACAAGATGATTGGTACTACTTGCGCCTGAGTGACTACCGCCCACTTAAAAAGAGAAAGAAAGTAAAAACTCTCGACTGTTACTGACAGCATCTAATAGATGCTTCGCTTTAATATAGGTATCAAGATGAAGCAACCCTTTACCGAAACCATTGAAAAATCAGAACTTGCTATCCTTACTGCAGATGACAGAGCTGAAGTGTTCAATGAACTACTTGAAGGATTAGGTGTTGGTCCAGTAGCAGGAAATATTCTGCTTGATGGGTTAAACGCCGATCCCAAACTGATGAAACAAGCAGAACATGAATTGCTCGAGGAAGTACAACGCCGCAGACAACAACAACATCCGCTCCACGGCACTAATGCCGAAGGCTCTAGGCGCAAGCGGCCTGTGTTACTTCGTGGCATAGTAATTTAAAGGTTTTTAAATGACGGATATAAACAGAAGAAACCCAGTAGGTGGGGTAGGACCTCGACCAGAGCCGCAGACCTCATTTCAGGATCGTTTGGCTGATAAATTGGCTAATATTTTAGGGGAGCCAAATGCGGCTAAGTTGAAGGCGTTGATTAGTCAATTGCCTAAGGTGTTAGGGCGTAGTGAACAAGATAGCCTTGATCTTTATGCCAATTCATTGAGGAAACTACTAGAAAAACAAGCAGCATTTACTGGCACTGCTGCAGTTGATACTGCTGCTCATTGGATGAAATCGTTGCAAAATCAAGCGGTGAATGGTCAGATTTCACCTCAAGACTTGGTAAACGGAGTCAACAAAACACTTACTTACCAATTCCGAACTTGGTTCGAAAAGCAGTTAAGTGACAAGGTAGACAATTCGCTCCCTACAGACTTTATCAATCAGTTCCGATTAGGAAGCCAGAGTACCCAAGAAGAACAAATAGCTAACTTAGATGCCGATGCACTTAAACAAGCTACTGCGAAGATCAGTGTGTTTATAAATTCACTTTCTCAGCAAATGAGCTCTAGTAAGGTTCGTGAGAACGCTATTTCTTTTTTGCGTAATGCATTTCGCAATCTAGGTTCGGTAGACATCAACGAGCTAAATAACTCGGATTATTTATTAACGAAAGAAAGCTTCAAAGCAGCAGTTTTAGCACAGCTTACTAGATCTTTAAATAATGCAGGTCTTACGCTAAGTGGCAGTGATGCACAACTTTTGGCAAATAAAATCACTTGGCTTCCAGGTATGTCTAAGCAGGAGCTTAGAGGAGGGCTGAACGATCTGGTGAACCAAGTAAAAGGTCAATACGCAAATGCTTATGGAGCAGGTTCGGTTAGTAAGCTGCAAATAGTACTTGATGCGGCAATTGCAAAGCTAAGGAGCTCATCTACGGATATAACGCTCTCTAGCTTATTCTCGAATATGGCTGTGAGTCTTATAAACACTCAAGTCGATGCCTTTTATAGCAGTCTTCACGAAGTGCAGAAGTTCCAAACTCCACAACAACAGGTTGACCAAATAAAACAGCATACAGCACGAGATATAAGATTTCAGTTTGAAAAAATGATGTTGAGGAAAGATGTTGGTATCGACTTTGCCACTCGTCATAAAAAAATGATGAGTAACCTAGCCGCTCTGAAAGCTCGTTTAAGTAAAATCACAGAAGATGAAAAGAAAATAACGGTAGGGACTGACGGTCAAAGGAAAGCAGATGTTAAAGCTGAGCACTCGTTAACCTCTCGTGATTTGTTATCTGTGATTGATTCGACTATTGGCGATCGTTTTGATGAGCGCGTGCTGTTTTCTTTAAATGAGCGTCGAGTGAACCGTCTTGAAAAGCGTAACGAGAAGAAAGAGGAACTCCAAGAGCTTACGACTAAACTAAAAATATTTGGTCAAGTCCAGACTACCATCAGTACAAAGTTATCGGAGATAATTAACTCAAGTACTGGTGGTGGGCATTATTATCCAGACAGGCAGCATTTTACTTATAAACATTTCGGATATGAGACTCAACAAAAGTTTGAAAAAGGTAAGGAGTTTAAGTATTTAGAAAAACATATAACTCCAAGGGTTGGTTCTGATGGAGTTAAATACTTTACTCACAAACAATTTTTAGAGCATGCAGGAGTGACTGTTAGTCGCGATGTATATTATAACAATACAGATAACAAATACCTTAGTAATTTTTCTAGCTCGGTTTCAAGTAAGTCGAAGCCAATTAACGATTCTGTACAGTTAAAAACTACTGCGTTAAGCGACATCAGTTCCCAATACAACGCAACTGTTGAAGCTATGAACAAATTTGTTCAAAAGTACCACAATATTTTGCAAGCAATCCTACGAGCGATTTAAGGATAAATAACCATGACTACACAAAACCCGGTAACTGACCCATCTCAAATGCAAGCAGAGGAACTCCTTTCGTTTCTTGAGGAAGGTGGAACGTTAAAAATGCTGCACGATGTATCAGCAGATACCATTGAGCACATTTACGCTGTTGGATTCAATTTTTTCCAATCAGGAAAAATAGAGCAAGCCGGTAAGATATTCCAACTGCTTAGCATGCTTGACCACTACCAAGCACGATTTTTTATTGGTTTAGGAGCTGCTCGTCAAGAACTGGGTGAGTACCTGCAGGCGATTGACGCCTACAGTTATGCAGCGCTTGTAGATATTAATGACCCACGCCCACCTTTCCACTCTGCAGAGTGTTACCTAAAACTTGAGCAATTAACAGAGGCAGAGAGTGGGTTTTACAGCGCGAAGGGGATGTCTGCCGGAAAACCAGAGTATGCAGATTTGCATCAACGCGCAGGCATCATGTTAGAAGCGGTGAAAAACAAAAGGAGTAACTAGAATATGAATTCTATCGCACTAGACCGCACTCAGAGTCAGGCATACTTACCGGATTCTGGTCAAACAATGTTAGATAAGGTTACTAAGACTGCATCTCACGTGTCAGCTTCAGTAACGGTTGAAAACGTAAAAGGTAAAAAATCTGAAGTACCGAACACTGGTAAAGTTAAAGTTCAGCTTGATGCACCGAACGCTGCAGTTAGCGATAAGGTCAATGAATTAACGCTGAAAGCCATGAATCAACTACAAAAAATCGTTGATTCGATTGCCAAGGTTTTACATGCGGTCGCCGACAACACGGGCTCACTAGCAGTGAAAATCCTGGCAGGGTCAGCCGATGACTTTGAGGTAGAGCTAGCTGCTATCACAGACAAACTGAAGAGCGTACAAAACAAGCTTAAGATCCAAGAAGTAAAAGTAGCGAAAGCGAAACACGAACAAGAAATAAAGGATAACGAACAAAAACTCAAAGAGTCTGAAGCTGCGGCTAAAGAAGCGAAAAAATCGGGTCTGGTTTCCAAGATATTTGGGTGGGTCAGTGCCGCAGTTTCGATTATAGTGGGCGCTGTAATGGTGGCAACTGGTGTTGGAGCAGCAGCTGGTGCACTAATGATTGCCGGTGGTGTATTGGGTGTAGTCAGTATGGCTATGCAAGAACCAGCTGTTCAAAATGCAATGAAAGAAGCTGGCATTAATGTCGATGCTCTCAGCAAAGTTATGATGGCTTTAGAGATTGCGGTTGCGGTTATTGGGGCTGTTGTGACGTTTGGCGGCGCGGCTGCGGGCGGTATTGCTAAATTGGCGGGGAAAAGTGCCAGTAAAGTAGCACAAAAAATCACTGATATTGCGACTAAAGCGGCAGCTAATATGGCAAAAGTTGCAGATATGGGTTCTAAAGCAGCCACGACGACAGCTAAAGGTATTCGATTTGCTGCAGAGTCATTAGATCTTCTTTCTAATGTTGGTAAAGGCTCTGCCGATAGTGTTCATTCCAATAATAAAGCTAAAGTGACAGAAATTAATGCGGATCTTACTCAGCAGAAAGCGGAGAAGGTGCTGACTCAATCGGTTATTGATAAGCTTAAAAAAGAAATCGCTAAGATGATGGAAGGTTTCCAAGAGTTGATGAATGTCATCATGCAGATGATTCAGGCGAAAAGCGAAACGATGGAAACGGTAATGAATCGTCCAGCGACGGTTTAAGGAGAATTTATGTTAGATAAAATTGGTAAGACTGGGAATGCAGATCTATACGGTTTGGGTGAGATAGATAAAACGACTAAGGTTGAAAAAGCCCCCGAGACAAAAACCGAAGCAGCGGTTCGTGGTAACGATGAGACGGCGGTGTCAGGTGCTAAACATTATCTTTTGGAAGGACCTAAAGCGCCGAAAAGTGGAGAACAAGCTCGCGTGGTTGAAAAGCTGATGACCGCTTTGGCACCAACAGCAAATCTGCTTATGAAAACCCTAGAAAAAGCACTTCATGGTCAATCTGGAACTCAATCATCGTCAAATACGGTTTCGGAATCTCTTGCTTTGATGACCTTACTGTACCAAGTTTCGAAGTTAAGCCGAGAACAACAAACACTTGAACGTGAAATCGCGGTTGAAGCGAATGTAGCGAGCCTTAAGAGTCAAGCACAAGAGCTAAATAAATCTGCTAAAGCGATGATCGCAATGGCTGTAGTTTCAGGAGTTCTAGCCGGTGTAACGGCAATTTTGGGCGGAATAGGTTCTGCTAAAGCTGGTAAACAAATTAAAGCGGAAGCATCGACTAATACATTACTGAAAACACAAAAAGCTGGTGTAGATAAGGCTAATGATTTGTTGAACAATGGTGGGTTATCGAAAACTCAACAGCAACAGTTAAAGCGTGTTCAGGATGTCGGGCAAGACCGTCTTGGTAATTTGACTGATAAATTGACAAAAGGGGGGCGAAAGTTTGACAAAGCTACCACCTCTAATCAAGCGCGAAATTCGATTCTTCAGTCTCTTAGTCAGATGGCAAACTCAGCATCAAATGTAGAGCAAACTAAAGCTCAGGCTCGCGGTAAAGAAGATGAAGTTCTAGCGACACGTGCACAAGCATTGAAACAGAAAGCTGACGAAAATATTGGTTTTCAAGATAGTATGCTTAAAGAGCTGCGGGATCTGTTTCGCTCAATTGCTGATAGCCAAAACCAAGCATGGCGAGCATCTGCTCCTACCGTTTAAAACCACTGCGGATTAGAGTCCCCTTCTTCTAAAGTAGGTTGGCAATTTTTAGTAAGTCAGTAATGCAAGTTACTGGCTTTTTTCATGCATTTTATTTGGCAAATTCACACCTAGACTGAAATGCCGCCTAATTTCGTTAGACGTATGTATCAACTCTTCAATAAGCGTTTTAACTCGTTAAGATTTTTGTCCTGAGTCAGCAAGAACTCTTCCTTGAGGAGATCATTGACACGCTTATCTACGCTTTGTTGCGATTATCAACCCAATAATAAAACCCACTCCTAGCATAAGTTCATAGCCATTTTACTTTAGATTTTCCGCGATGTATGGAATCCACTCATTCTCGGCGTTGTTGATCAAATCAGTTTGAGGTTCAACGACGCCAAAAACTTTGAGACCAGTCGAGTCAATCGCTATATGGCGAATAGCTCCTTTGGATTTATTGCGATATTTGACCTGAACTGTCTTCGAACGGTTGTTGATACAGGTGTAGTCAGGGGACGTCAGTGGAACATCCAATAGCTCAAAGATAGAATCAATAAAGCCTTGAAGAGCACGTAATGGCGGATAGAAGATCCCCTTAATCATCAAGGCAGTTTCAATCGCGGTATCAGAATACTGGAAACCTCTACCACGCTTGCACAGAGCCTTATTGTATTCCGCCCAGTTAGTTATCTTCTTTTCCGCTTTACCCATGTCACCACCGTTCTAACTACCATAAAGGATCAGATCACAAGACTTGGAAAAGGTTCAACTGATTTAAGCAACAATGCATTCATTCTCTGTTACTAGGAGGACGATGAGCTTAAGAAATTACAATGCACAGGTGGGTGAAACTTATGCGATGAGCAAAGCGTTGAACAAGCTTACTGGGTTATAAAACTTGTCGTATTGACTAAGAAGCACACGAAACGGTGCGACTCTGTCTCTAAACTAAATTAAGCATCAAAGCCTCTTAAAGTTCATTGAGTATAAAAACTTCCGCCCGTATTTAATATCTTGCCATTCCCTCATCTTTATAATTCTTCTCACTACGAATAAGAACCCTCAGAAAAATACACAGAAGGAACACAATGGATATTTATCAGGAAAGTATCAGTTTTTTAGGTAACGGCGTGGATTTTGATGAAAACGGATTATTTCAATGTGAGTTATCATCGGATACGAATAATCATGATGAAGCACTTTTCTTAACCGTATTTAAGAACGAAACCACCATTAGCTTACACATGTCTCTCACCAGCCCTGTGGAGTTGCCAACCCCTCTTCCAGAAACGATTGCTATCGCGATTGGTGAACATGCTCTGGAACCTTTCCGTGGTGGTTTCGGTATCGGTCTAATGCCCGATAGCCGAAGGTTAACGAGCTACAAGGTTATTTTTCTCTCAAACAAACCTCAAGATTATGTGCAGAACACTTTTCAGCAACTGTTAGAAAGAATGGAGCAATGGCACCATTTTATTGAACAAGCGGATAACGCAGAGCCAATCCCAGAAACACTTCCTGCTGGGATCTTTGTTTAAGTTCCCTTATTTAAAATACGAGTTTAATGTATGTCTACAATTCAAATTAATAGCCAGCATCGAGGTAATTTAGACCTCGCAGATATTCAAAATATTAAAAGTAGCGCCAAAGAAGGCGATACCGTTAAATTTGGTTCTGTATTTGGTAAAGAGTACAGCGTAACTAAAAATAGCGATGGTGACGTTACTCTAAAACAAAAAGAAAACCGAAGCTTTTTTAATCGTTTCTTTAGTAAAGCCGATTCTTCAAAAAACGGTGATTTAAAGCTGAATCAGATGAATCAACAACTGCATAAAAAAGAAGGCAGCGGCAACGTTAAGGTCTTAACTTTGACCTATAACCAAGCAAACCAAAAGATGCCGGAAGACACAAAGAACTACTTCCAGAACCTGATTCAAAAAGGTGACTATGATGTGGTTTTGTTTGCGGAACAAGAGTCTAAATTGCTTGCTAACGATCTTGAACTTGATGGTATGAACCTTCTGAGTCAAAACAAAATGAAAGTTATGACGAAAGGTCTTGGTGAAGGTGTTAGCTACACTTCAATGTCCGTTTTTGCAAAAGACGGCGTCGATATTAACGTCAAAAAAGAGTCTGAATACCGTCATGGTATCGGTGGTCGAAACATGGAATTCTTCATGGGCATCACTGGTAACAAAGGTGGCGTAAAAACGGCTCTAGAGATCAATGGTCAAGCTCTAAACGTCATTTCTGCACACTTGGATTCTAACAAAGAAGTCAAACGTGAATTCGAAGGTAACAAGTTGATGGAAGGGAGCAAACCGCATGAAGAGGTTCTGATCACTGGTGATCTGAATGAGCGTGAAAAACGCACCGCTCAAGGTTCTGATGTGATGTACGATCCAGTCGCACATGATGATACGCATTTAGCCAAGCATGGCTTTAAGTTCAATCCTCTTAATAGTCACACTTACATGCAGCTTGATAAGCACACTGGTAATATTAAACAAAAAGAAGGTCGTGACCGACCTGACTTCGGTGAGCTCGATAATACTGGCTTAACAAATAAAACAGGCAACTTACAAAACCATGAAACCAGTGTTATCACTGAAGGGTTTGATAATGTCAGCGACCACAAGCCAGTACAGTCTACATTTGAAGTAAGAGGCTCCTCTCAAAAGCTGATTGAAAACGCACAAACACATACAGCAGAAGACTTCAAAAATGAAGCAGCGTACTTAAATCCTGGTACTGATCCGGCAAAAGCGACGTTTGATGATGTGACCTCAGCGAATCAAGCTCGCCTTGGTCTAGAAAACTTGAGTAGCGATGAACAAGCGTTTGTAAAAGAGAACTTCACTAGCTTTATCATCGGCAAAGATGCCATCTTTAGCCAGCTAACAAATGGCTTTATGGAAGAGATGCGTCAGCTTCACACTGCTAACCTGACCACCGGTCAACTACAGACTCAACAAATTGAATTGACCGAGAAATACGAACAGCTTAACCGCAAAGTAAACGCTCAGTTTAACCAGCAGTTCATTGCCAACCTTTAAGATAGACTCACCAGAATACCTATTTGTGAATCTATCTAGATGAATAGGAATGATGAATACAAAAGGTGATCGTAAGATTGCCTTTTCGTTCGATAGTAATCAACCTATATATACTCAAAAAGCGTTTGACGCATTTCGTTTCTTGTCATGATCTGCTCGCCTTGGCTCGCTTCAATTTTCGCTGGATAGAAGAAGTTTAAACTCAAGAATTTGTCGATATAAAGGATTAACGAGTGGTTAAAACTGAATTACGCAACAAAGTCGTCTGCTGTCAATAAATTATAATTTTGGATTGTTAACTTTAGCTAACAAGACCTGTTTACGACAGAAATGTATTCCCTTCGTTGTGAGTGATGGCGGGTAATAAGGATAAAACTAAGTGGTATCTAGGACTTTTTTTTTATTTGTTTGTTGTTAAATTATTGATTTTATTGATTTGTGTAAAAGTGATGCAATCGAGTTCATCCTTTATTTATAAAGATATTTCATTAGAATATAGATAGTTAGCAAGAACGGATGGGAAGCATGTTGCATATCGAGGGTTCAGCGCATTATATGATGAGGTCAGTTATGTTTTTGAGAAGCATGATTGCTTGATTTACTTTGGCGAACTGCCAAAGCAACGATTGCCCTTTTCTAAATGGTGCCAGTAAACGATGTATTTCATAAGTAGATAGTCGCGACCGTGCAAAAAGGCTATGCGTGCTCCATACGAAGGGGGGTCTCTGTATTGATGATACTAATTGCAGTGGTCAAATTGCTCCAGCCCTTGATAGATAACAACGGATAACCATAGCGAGTATAGCGAAATACCCCTTATTACTGGATTAAACCGCTTTGATGCCATGGGTAACCATAACTTTGTCACTGACAATTTAGATGAATACTTGTCTCCTATGAAAAAGAACTCTTATTGCTTAATATTCCTTGCATTGATGCTAAGCGGTTGTGCAACCAAAAACCCAGTGTCAAATGGGTTTTCTAATCATCTTCAAGGAGCACTATTTGGTTGGATAACGTTTGATAATTACACCGCTCCAGTGAGTACATTTCTAAGCGTCGATGTGTGTCAGGTTTTAGATAGTCAGTGTTTTACTGTTTTACAACAAGAGTATCAAGGGGTTCAGTTACCCGTTCAATACTCGTTTGTTATTGCTCCGATTCAAGCTGGAAATGGCGAGATGAAAGTGCGCGCTATATTGCGTTATCAAGGTGAGATTATCGCAAAAAAGGAAGAGCGATATATCTTTACGCAAGGCAGTGTATATACCAACTTAAACCTAGAGGCTTATAATAATTACTAGGAAGTAATATTTTCCTTTATTATTATGCTTAATGCGTTGGAGGATATCCTAGTTCTAGGTATATTTAAAATAAGGTCATTGGGTTTTTTATTATGTAAGCATCAGTTCCTTTGAATATATATGGCTATCCCCAGGTGCTTTAATAAAGCATGTCGCACTTATTGGTTGGAATGTAAATCAAGCGAACTTTAAAAATACCACGTTCATGTGTTTAATGTAAAATTTCTTTTTGTATCACCAGTTGAAAATTAGAAAATACTAATTAACTATCAAAAATATGTCACGACGATATCAAAAATACTTTTTTGCCAGAATTATTTTTGCTATCGAAGTTAGCGCTTGGTTATTCGTTATTATTCGGGTTGGATGGTAGTGTTATGGACTATTTATTGGTAATCGGTCTGCATTTGCAATCGCACTGCTGGCTTCGACAGTTTCTCTTGTTTGAACTGGAGGAATTAAAATTATGAAGGGTAGAAAATGGATGTGTTAGGCCGACTAAACGCCGAAAGGGTCGACTCGCACTTGCGAAAAATTCATGGTGCGTGCTGCTATGAAAAATACGATGAAGTGTTTCATTCTAGCCAGTCTCATATTGTTATCGTTCACAATGGTCAATTGAGGGTGCAAACCGGGGGTTGTACGCTAGACGTGGTCGCTGGTCGAGGGGTTTATCTTTCTCAAGGGGATTACTTACTAGAATACACACCGATAGGCGGTCAATATGCGGCTTCGGTTATCGAATTTGACAATGAACTGGTGAGTCAACTATTGCAAAAGCATAGTGACCTTTTGATGTCGTTGCCAAAGGTTGAGGATGTACAGTCTGGATTATTCCCTTTTACTCTAAACTTATTGTTAGAACAGACGTTATTAGGGATTAATACTCTAGAAGAGCAATCTTTTCCTGATGCTATTATGCGCTTAAAGTATGAGGAAATGCTCATCTTGTTACTGCATGGTGACCAAGGTGAACACCTCTACGCGTTGTTATCACAACTGACAAATCGAACCTCAGAGAGACTCCGTCGCTTTATGGATCTTCATTATCTTAAAGAGTGGAAACTGACAGACTATGCTCAAGAGTTTGGTGCGAGTCTGACTACGTTTAAAGAGCTTTTTAACGAATATTATGGTATCTCCCCTAGAGCTTGGATCAGTGAACGTCGTTTATTACACGCTCACAAACTATTGCTCACAAGCAAGATGAACATTGTCGATGTTGCGATGGAAGCGGGGTTTTCAAGCCAGTCTTACTTTACACAAAGTTACCGTCGTCGCTTTGGAACGACACCAAGTAAGGTCCGTTCTGGAGATGATCCGGTAGTAATTGTTAAGCGAAATGTCTGACGACTAAAATTTTCTGACTAATTTTGAAAGGCATTAACGGGTGTAAACCCTATTATGCTCAGCGTAACGATGAGCAAAACTATTATCTCTACTTCCTTCTGGATTGCTCGAAGTAGATACGGAGAAGATTAAAATGAAAAAGCAGCATTGGCGACGCCGTTCGCTTTTTCCTAACAACATTGTGCTGCAGAGGAAGGTCACTGTATTGCAGCGAGGCGCAAGGTACGAGGGCTTACCTAAATCAACTCAAGAGCTTAACGTTGTTAATGTAAACCACAGACAGCTACTCAGTGAAGGTGTTCTGAGTTACGACCAATTGTCTTTACTGCAGCGCTTGCTTGATCGTAATGTTGTTGATTGTTTATGTGCAAGTCAGCTAATTAAAACATATCAAAAGCTTGGAACGTGTTTAGACCGCTCTGCTATGCGCCTTTTCTTAGAAGTGGGTGGGCAACTAAGTGACGAACGGGTGTTGAACTCTTTTGAACAAAGACTGGATTACATTAATCAGCGATTAGGTTACCGCTTCAATCTAGCGTCACCTAAGACACTAATTCTTTCGATGTATTTAACCTTAAATGAATGGTGCAATCAGCAAACGGATCAGAGGGCGCTACAAGACTCCATCAAGCTTGAACAGTTAATCAATCAACTGAGTATTCAGAAAGAGTATTGGATGAGATTGTCCGGAGAAGCGAGTAGCACATTTTTTGCTGAACAACAGTTGGATCTCATTGAGAATCAGCATAGTGAATTGCATGACCAACTTCGCGTTCTCAATGTGCAACAAAATCAAGTTATTGAATCTCATCGAGCACTAGTTGAAGAGTGGAAGCCAACTCTAGATAAACTCAAGGGCTTATATGAGTGCGGTAGAATATCAGATAAATTTATATCTGAATGGAAAATATGGTGTAGCCAGGCTCGAGTACAAGCTCCTGAGCTGAGCGATATTTGGGATGCATGTGAGCTTGTGTTTAGCGATCTAAATGCCGTCGCTAAAATTTGGCAATGGTTTCAAGATATGCAAACCGTTGGCAGAGTGGATCATTACTACGTTGATATTCAAAACAATGAGTGCGGGCAAGCTTGTAACAATCTCAGGCAGATTTAAATAGGACTAAATATGTTAGATAAAATGATGAAATCCCTAGCGGAAACGTTAAGGGAGGGGGATTTTATTGCCTCAAGTAATGGTTCCTATGATATCGAAGTTGACCAGATGCAGCTTAATATTAGCCAGCACTCATCATGGATCTTGTGGGAAACCGTGCTCCCATTTTATTTTGAATCGCACCTTGATTTTCAAAAAGAGCAGGCGCTAAAACATTGTATGCAGCTCTCCTTGAAAACGTTGCGAGATACACGCAGCACGTTGACGGTGAATGACAAAGAACAGTTGATTATGCAAGGGAAGATGATTATGGAAAGTGCAACGACAGAAGAGCTTTGCACGCAGCTTGCTCAGCACGTAAATTTAGTGGAGCAGTTCAATGATTTGCTCGAACATCAACGTGTTAATCATACTGTTAGTCACAGTGTTTGGATCCCATAATGCTTGCAGTTTTAAAGTCACAAATAAGCAGAATCGTGCTGTCAGTAGTGTACGTTTCAAGTTTGATAATAGCAGTTCCTTCACATACCTCTGAGCTTGATTGGGTCGATCAACCGTTTCGTTATTACGCGGACAATGATTCACTAAAAGAACTGCTGAATAACTTTGGCGCAAACTACCGTGTTTCAGTGTCGGTTAGCGACAAGGTAAATGACCGAGCCAGTGGTCGATTTTCACCAGAAGATCCAGCCGAGTTTCTCGATTATCTGGCACAGGTTTACAACTTGATGTGGTACTTCGACGGTGCAGTGCTGCATGTATACAAAGCGACAGAAACCCGTTCACAATTGTTGCAGCTCGAACTGTTAACAGCTCGCGAATTACGTAGCACCCTGATCTCGACAGGGATTTGGGATTCTCGTTACGGCTGGCGTGCAGCGGAAAATAAGGGGCTGGTTTACTTAGCTGGCCCACCGAGATACGTCGATTTAGTTGTGCAAACGGCAGAAGCACTGGAAAGCAGACTGGTACAGAAATCCAATTCAACAGATGAATTGTTTGTCGATATTATTCCCTTGAAGTATGCATCTGCGACAGATCGAGAGATCAGTTATCGTGACCAAGGTGTCACGGTTCCTGGGATTGCTTCGGTACTAAGCCGAGTGCTTTCAGGTGTTCAAACTCAGGTTAAAGTGGCGAAAAAGAACGAAGAAGTAATAACCAATACGCCTAAGAAAATTACTAATAATGTCTCTTTACATAGCGGTGCATCGGTTGAAGCAGAACCAGGTTTAAATGCAATCATTGTGCGTGATACAAAAGCTCGATTACCGCTGTATCACAAGTTGGTGGCGCAGTTAGATCAACCGCAGTCAAGGATCGAAGTCGCACTTTCTATCGTTGATATTAGTGCTAATGACTTAAGTCAGTTGGGTGTTGACTGGCGAGCTGGTCTTGCAGTGGGTAACAACAGTATTTTGGACCTCAAAACAACTGGTGACGTAGGTAATGGTGATGTCAAGCTTGGTAGTGGGCAAAATTTTAAGTCTCTGCTTGATGCGACGAACCTAAATTATTTATTGGCTCAAATTCGTTTGCTTGAATCTAGAGGTAGTGCGCAAGTGGTTTCCAGACCAACCTTGTTAACACAAGAAAATGTGGAAGCGGTCCTTAATAACAGCAGTACATTTTATGTCAAGTTGATAGGCAAAGAAACCGCAGCACTAGAGAAAGTGACTTATGGAACGTTATTGAAAATTGTACCTCGCATCGTTGGCGACCGTTTGGTTGAAAGACCTGAAATCAATTTGAGTCTGCATCTAGAAGATGGTGCGGAAATCCCCGATGGTGACATTGATGGTGTTCCTTCAATTCGTAAAACAGAAATTAGTACTTTGGCAACGGTAAAGCAGGGGCAAAGCTTGCTGATTGGTGGAGTATACCGTGATGAAATTAGCAACAAGCTTCGAAAAGTTCCTTTGTTAGGAGATATTCCATACCTCGGCGCTTTGTTTAGAAGCACGGAAAGCTCCACGAGAAGAACAGTACGTATGTTCATTATAGAACCAAGAATTGTTGTCGATGGTATCGGAGACAACGTACTTATCGGAAATGAATATGACTTAAGGCCAAAGATTGGCACGTTGAATAGTATTTCCAATAACAGTGCAGGCCTTAAATCAGCACTTGCTTTGTACAGCTGTACAAAGGAAGTACAAGCAGTACGTTATCAGCAAGATTTGTTGTCACAAGGAAAGTCATCGTTGTTAGCAGAATGTGAGCTTCCTACGGGGCAGAAAGGGTGGAGAGTACAAATTAAAGAGTGTAATGGCTCAGAGAATCATTGCGTTCGACCATTAGAGGAGCAGTAACCTCAATGCAACAATGGAAAATTCGTATTCTTTCCGGTGTTCATTCCGGAGTGGAAGTCACTTTACCCAACGATTCATTGGTATTGGGTAGTGATGACTTTACCGCTGATTTAGTCTTAACCGACTCTGGCATTAAAGCAAGTCACCTCGTTTTAGTTTGCGATGGTGAAACGGTTTCACTACGTGAGTGTGAAGAAGTCTCAGTCAATAACGAAATTATCGCCGTTGATGCCGGTGGCGTTGATTTGTCGCGAAAAGCCTTGGTTTCTGTGGGTCGTTTAACCTTTGCTGTTGGTTATTTGGAAGATGATTTAGTTATTGAGATGGCAAATGACGTAGCAAGCAAGCAAGCGAAACCAATTGGCCATAAACCATCATCGGGTTGGAAGAAAATGCTGCTCATCGGATTGATTTGTGGCCTGATCCCAAGCGTTATCTTTATAGGTATTTGGTACGACCAAGTGCATGCGAGCGACAAAGACGTAATCACAGAAGCGGAGCCGATAGTCTTGGTACGCAATATTCTTAGTGAACTCGAGTTGAACGATGTTCGCGTTGAATGGAATGCCAATGCTCTACAGGCTGTACTTGAAGGTTACGTAGAAGATAGAACGCAAAAGGTACAACTGCTTGGTCGAATTGATGCATTAGGTATCAACTACAAGAGTGACCTGAGAACGATGGAAGAGATACGTCGTGGTGTGCGTTTTATCTTACGAAACCTCGGTTATCACCAAGTAAAAGTAGAAAATGGTAACGAGACAGGTACGCTGCTGTTAACGGGTTACATTGATGATGCAAGTCGTTGGAACCAAGTTGAGCAGATCTTAGAACGAGATGTCCCAGGGCTTATCGCTTGGAAAGTAGAGCTACAAAGGGCGGGGGCATACATGGTTACTCTAAAAGAGTTGTTAGGAGAAGCGGAGCTCTTAAAGAAAGTTCAGCTTGTTACTAGCGGTGATCGTATTGAAGTTCGTGGCGAGCTTGATGATGTTGAAACAACTCGATTTTATGGTGTAACGAGAGATTTTCGAGAGCAGTATGGCGAGAAACCATATCTTGTCTTGAAATCTATTCCTAAAGTGAGCAAAGGAACAAACATCGATTTTCCGTTTCGTAGCGTGAATTTTGGCCTATTTCCTTATGTCATCCTCACTGACAATGTTCGTTACATGGTAGGAGCTCGCACTCCTCAAGGGTACCGTATTTCAAGCGTTACTCCGGCAGGAATTGAACTCGTAAAACGCGGGCGGGTAATCACTATTGATCTAGAGTATGAAGGTGAAAATAACAATGACTAATCTTGAGCAGTTATTACAAGGCGATTCAGGGCAGCAAGAAAAAGAGGTGATCATTTTTAAGTTCAAGCAAGCGCAATCAGCGATAAAGCGTCAGCTCCATCTTGGCTGTTCACCAAAAGAATACCAGTTGCTACACAAACAGCACGAGGCTTATCAAGCAGCATTAACGGTAATTGAAACATTTCTAGACAACAAATAAAAGAAGGCGATATATATGTCATTTTATGATTCGAGTAAAGGCGTTAACCTCGACGCAGTTAAAGCTAAATTGTTACAGCAATCAAAAACAGCGAATGAAGCGGTAAACACCGCGATCAAAAACTTAGAAACGAACGCAGACGATCCTTCAAAGCTTGCAGAGCTACAGCATACAATCAACAAATGGTCTGTGGTATATAACATCAATGCGACCACAACACGTGCAATCAAAGACGTGATGCAATCAATTCTGCAGAAGGTATAACCTATGGATAAAGGCATGTGTTTACTTCTGGCTGAGACAGCGTTGATGGCAACCGGTCTGCATCGTCATGAAGAGGCAAATACCATTGCGGAATGCCTTGAGTTGCAAGGTGATGCAGAAGAAGTCGTTGCTATGATTCGTTCAATGAGTTTGATGAATCGTGGCTTGTACGAGGACGCTCATCGTTTACTTGAACCGCTTTGCGTGACACGCCCAGACTTAATCGGTCTGGCTGCGCTAGCGGCAGGAAAAGCTGGGCTCTTAAGCAAAGCCGAATCGTGGTTAGATATGGCATTAAAAGGCAATGAAGAAAACCAAGCCTTTGCCATGAGTTTTTCTAAAGACATCAGGAACCTTTAATGAAGGTTGAAAGCAACGGAATCAACAACATGCTCAGTCAGGTGCCGAAAGCACCCCGGAATGATACACCTGATGCGAACAAGATGAACCGTTTGATGAGTGAGAACCCACCAGATAAGAACATACCGACTACGAAAAAAAATACGGATAGTGTCACGCGGTCTAAAGGTAGAACAGCAGCTATTAAAGAGTGGTACGAAGCACTAAAACGTTCTGGAGACTTCAGCGCAGCAGCGCTTAGCAGAACGCTTAAAGACGCGTTTATTTCGCCTAGTGAGAAAAAAAAAGCCTTATGGTATGCCTTTAGTCAGGAACAAAGCGCAAAAGGCACTGATAAAGCATCACCAGAATTGTTGGCATTATTTAAGCATGAGCTGTTGGGCAGTTTTTCAGGGCGCTTGCTAGCGACTCCCCCTAAAGACCGCCGAGAGTTGAAAGCGTTGCTTTCTGAACATTTCCCACTTGGTGCGCAAAAAGAACAAGCGCTTTGGCACTGTTGGGGTGAGTTGAAAGACATCCCTGCCCAAGCTCCAGTATTGGAGGTGGTCCGAAAAGAACTGAGCTTTGTTATACAAAAGAATGCCATGGTCAAGAACATGTTGAGTTACAGCCACAAACTAGACCTCTCATAGGAACGGATATGATTAATACGCAGTACACAGAAGTGATGCAAACCAACCTCGAGCAAGTGCAAGACGCACAAGCTGAAGCGGGACTTAGTGAGCGTTTCGAGCAAGCGATGCTATCGCCTGAGGGAAACCACGGTTTAGAAGGTGGCTTGTTAGAAAACATTAGCGAACTGAAAAACACCATCGACAATGCAAAAACTAACTTAACCGATAGCATGGCAATGGTTGGTGACGACCCTGCTCAGCTCTTGCAGATGCAATGGGCGTTGAGTCGAATTACCTTTCAAGAGGAGCTGATTGCCAAGACGGTAGGTAAAACGACACAGAATGTAGAAACATTGTTGAAGGCCCAATAGTCATGATGAAGACAATACGTGCCGTGTGCATGTTACTCGTGTTATTTTTAGCTGGCTGTCAGACGGAGCTATACACTGGAGTAAGCCAGAAAGAAGGCAATGAAATGCTGTCTATTCTGCTTTCTGAGGGGGTGGTGGCAACCAAAGAACCGGATAAAGACAACACCATAAAATTGATGGTAGATAACGCTCAAGTCGCATTTTCGGTTGATGCTCTGAAACGTAAAGGCTACCCGAAAGAGCAGTTCTCAACACTCAAAGAAGTGTTTCCGAAAGATGACCTGATTTCGTCTCCGATTGCAGAAAGGGCGAGGCTTATATACGCGAAATCGCAAGAACTATCATCAACGCTGTCACAAATTGATGGAGTGTTAGTGGCACGCGTTCACATTGTACTTGAAGATAAAAACCTTCGTCCAGGTGAACGTCCAACTCCTGCTTCTGCATCAGTGTTTATTAAACACGCAGCGGATGTGGCACTCGACTCTTATGTACCTCAAATTAAGCAGTTAGTGAACAATAGTATTGAAGGGCTTAACTACGAACGTATTAGCGTTGTCATAGTACCATCTTCGGAAGTTCGTGTGACGGCTCAAAGCAAGCAATTTGAAAGCATTTTGTCTATTCAAGTGACCAAGGACACGGCAAGCAACTTGATTGCTATCCTCGTTTTCTTGTTACTACTTATCATCGGTTCTAACGCAGCGACGTTTGCATGGTGTCGTAGGAATGCGCAACGTGGTTAATTCTGATACGCCAGTTTCTCAGATTTATCATCAGTTTAATTATTGTCCTTGCAGTTATATTGATGAGAGTTGGATAAGCAAGAAACAGCCTTGGTTATTACGAGTCCAAGACTGGAGACACCAGGCTGCGATCAATCAATGGTGTATTGAAGAATGGCAGCTATCAACGATTACTGATCATGTTTTTAATCATCCATTTAATAGTTTGGTGTTACTTCCAGTTGAAACGACTAACAAATTACTGTTGCTGATTGGTGGGGCAATGTATTGTGAATCGATGCGCCAAGTTGTCTTGAAACAACCAAAGCAGTGCCTCAATCATATTTTTGGTGTCGATGAAACGCGTTTTTTAATTCAACACGGGCCAATGATGATCTCAAATTGGCCAAACGGTTGGCAAAAAACATTGCCGGCGAGTTTAGATGAAGCCAGCTTTGAAAAGGCAGCCCGTGAACTTGGGTATCTATGGGTCACATTTTTACTGGAGAAATCACCATCAGAGCTTGTACAAAGGTGGCAGTTCAAGCTCGATTGTTCATTAACCCAAACAAAACTCAGTGCTGATTGGTTCGATGAAACGCATCGAGATCTTGCTTATCGACTTATAAAGAAAATCGCAAAACAGGTAATCCCTCAATGGTTTCATTTGTTGAAATAAAAACTGACAACTTGCAGTTGGCTACAGGTCTAAAGATTCTCAAAGCAAAGGATTATGTGAGTTATTTAGATTCGCAACACTTGGTTGAAGCTGCACACTCTAAAGCCGAGAGCATTATTACAAAAGCTGACGATGCTTATGAGTTAGAAAGACAGCGTGGTTACCAGGATGGTATCGATCAAGCGAAGATAGAGAGCGCAGAAACTATGATGTCAACGCTTGCACGATGTAATGAGTACTACTTGCAAGTCGAACAGAAAATCACTGGCGTAGTGCTTGATGCCGTAAGCAAAATTATCAGTAGTTTCGACGATGTGGAAACAACGGCAATAGTGGTGAGGGAAGCGCTTCAGCTGGTCAGTAATCAGAAACAAGTGATTCTGCACGTGCACCCCGAGCAAGTGACAGAGGTGCGAGATAAGGTTTCCTTAATACTCAGTGACTTCCCGGAGGTCGGCTATGTTGACGTTATTGCAGATGCGAGACTCAAAAATGGTGGGTGCATACTGGAAACTGAAGTCGGTATTATCGATGCCAGTATCGACGGGCAACTGCAAGCTCTTAAGCAGGTGATCACTAAGCAATTCAGTGAGCGCCAACAGATACAGTCTTGACGTGCTTATCTTTAACTCTCGAAAGCTCAGAAAAACGCTGGGCTTTTTGAGCTTTACTTTCTATTCACTGTACCTTTCTACCATTTCTCTAGTTTTATCTTAGCTTCCCATCCGATCTTTATAAACGGCTTAAAATGAAAAAAAGCCGACCATATCTGGCATATTCTGTGACTGTTATTGAGCACAATACTTACATCAACGGGAACTCTGATTATCTTAAAGGCTCTATTAACTATCGCCTCATAAGAGAGTAACGTTCGTTAAGAATACTGAATTTGTTTTTCTAAAAACGGTTAATCTAACAAAATTAACCAGCAACAATGGAAAATAAAATAATGTGATAGGTGTATTTAAATTCGAAATTTTATATCTTTTATTTTAAATAGATACATCAATATTAAATATCAGGATGGTAGGTGAGTATGGATAAGGTAAATACCTTACTAATTGAGCTTGGTAACACACTCGATATTGAACGGGTGACTGCATATGATTATCAAATGTGGACAGTATATATGTCTGCAGGCAAAGAGATTGAAGTTCAAGGCTTGGATGAGAGAGAAGAACTGTTACTTTCAATCAAGGTTTGCCAAGATGAAGAGTCATTTGAAATTAAAAAACTGAAAACACTTTTGGAATATAACTTCTTATACCGGGAGTCAGGTGGGGTACAGTTCTGTATAGACCCTAAAAACAATGAAGTACACATGCAGATAAGTATACCACTTACCTCAGAAGTGAGTCGTGTTTCTATCCTGATTACTCAGCTTATGGAGCTTTGTGAACTGTGGAAGCAATATCTAACGGCTCAGTTTCAATCGATTGAGCAACATAAAAAGCT
Organism: Vibrio sp. 1F169; assembly: GCF_041439605.1. Lineage (NCBI taxonomy): Bacteria > Pseudomonadati > Pseudomonadota > Gammaproteobacteria > Vibrionales > Vibrionaceae > Vibrio > Vibrio sp. 1F169. Next base: position 27,178 of record NZ_JBGOOI010000039.1, read on the forward strand.
GCATACTTTCATCTCTGTTTAAAAGGTTAGGGTTATGGTAAATATCAATACATCACATATGCATTCGCTGAGCGAACTCACTGCACAGTTATCTACACAAAACCAATCGGACGACAAAGAAGTTCGGGCTCACGGAGGCAAGGACATCTTTGTTAAAGAAGGTGCGCCGAAAAACACAAGCGTAAGCTCTCGTATCAATCACCAAAACAAAGCGAAATCGATCGTCGTTGATCTATTGGTTAAGCAAGGTCTGCCAAAAGGTGTCGCCAAAGCTATGATGCAAAACGTACTGAATGGTGAAAATAAGTTGACTCTTGGAAACCTTAAAGACCTAGAGCGATTATCGACAGGGCCTAGAGAGAATTGGCCAAGTGTTTCAAGCACTTCAAAACCATCCAGCGCAGGTAAAACCGCTCCAGCAGATGCCTTGATTAGAAAGCACCAAGCTACACTGCAAAAGTTGGGTGATTTCGCTTGTACTGACCTTAATACCTTCGGTGATAAGAGATCTGAGTTCTATCAAGCGAAAGCGAAGCCAAGACTAGAAGGCTTCTACGCAAATCCAGCAAGAGTTCAACAAGATAAAAAAGCGACCATGTCAGCAAACATGGTTCAAGTGGCGGCTCAAAGAGGCAATAGCCCTCAGATGGGGACACTTCAAAACATTGCGAAATCCGTTCAGGACGCAAAAGCCGGTTGCTGTACTACGTTTGCCTTTGCCGCGGCCGCTGAAATGATTCAAGGGATGCAGGGTGATGCGAATCAAAACACTAAGGTCGAAGTAGTGGCATTCAAGAAAGGACACTCAGGCACGCACTTGTATGTTTTGGTTGGTAGACAGGACGGTAGTGATATCAAAGACCCAAGCTCATGGAATAAAGATGTGAAAATTGTAGACCCTTGGGCAGCTTCAGCATTTGGTGCGAGAATGTTTGGTGATATTGCTCATCCACCGGTTTCCAACATGTTCCCACCATCTGAAGTGATTTTTTCTAGCCACAAACTGGACTAAAGATTCCATAATCGGTTGCTAATATTTACTACCAAAAAGGAGCAGTATTACTTTGCTCCTTTTATTTTTTTAATGTAAGTGATATCAATCTGGAAAATTAACTGCTCAAGTCTATCCATTCTCTAGCGCACATTTTCGATACCCTTTTCGGCACTTCAAGAAACCTATTCCACGCAACGCATACCTTGGAAACAATGTCCTCATAGTCTTCGAAGCTTTGGTTCGCTAAGTAGTGTTGTCGTAACCAACTCCATACTTGTTCTATCGGGTTAAGCTCTGTCGAATATGGGGAAAGTTTGATGATACTGACATTATCAAATTTGTGGGCGATATCATCGGTATGCCAACCTGCGCCATCCATTATTACTACAGCATGCCTTCCTTCCTTTGTCTGTGATATCGGATATTTGCTTTAAGTGTTAGATCATAATGTCTTTATTGACCCAAGGCACAACCATAGCTTCTCCAATCCCTCAGCTAGGACAAACAGAACCGAACAGGTAAGCGTACTCAAATTGCTGCTGTTTTGGCGCCCTTGGGCGCGTTCCTGTTTCAGCCCACAAGCGTGTCGTTGTGTTTTGTTGTCCGGATCTAGCTTCGTCTTGAAACCAGACATCAACACTCTCCAGCCCAATATGACCGAGGATCTTAAGGATCGTTTCTATTTTGAATTTTTTAAAATCGTCTTGGATTTGCTGTGATTGTTTGGGGTGTTTGGATCGAGAAGTTATCCAAGAAAAGCCCATGTGGTCGAGAAGATAATAGATAGAATTAGGGTGGTAGTATTTATCAAAGTTTTCCACGATGTAATCATGTATATCGCTCCCGACAAGGCGCCCGCCAGAAGGGGACTCTGCTTCTTTCTTAATGAACGCGCTGAGTTGTTTTCGTTGCTCTACATTGAGATATGCAGGCCTGCCTGTGCGAGGTTTCTCTTGAAGTCCTTCCAATCCTTCTTCAAGAAATGTCTGGACCCATTTGTTTACACTAGTTCGACTGACTTTGAGGTATTTAGCAATTTGAGTGTGCTAGTGACCTTCTTTGAAGTGGGCAAGTGCTAGTAAACAAACCTTCATTTGAATGGTTTTTTGTTGGCTTGCTAGTTTTTTAAAATCTGTCTTATTAAGGCTATCCATAGCTATTTTCTGCAAGAGTTCGACGACCTCAATTAGATCATATTTTTACTTTAATGGGTGTTACTGATTGCCTGTTTGAAGTCCTTTTTGGCTCGTTATGTGCGGTGCGGGCGCAAAAGGCTGGTTTGATATTCGTGAATACATTATCGGACACCATTCATATGATCAGTGCTTATGCTTCATCAAATAAGCTCGTGTTGGGGCAGATAAAAACTGAGTACAAGCTAAGTGGCATTTGATTGCGAAGCCAATAGCGATTAACTATCGCGGGGCCCTTTCAATACCTCGTCTAGGCTCGGAATCATCGCTGATATCAAATTAACGGATAATAATAGGCTATTCGAATATCAAAGGTTGGCACACAATGAGGGACTATCCGTCAACGGCCAACCTTATATATGATTCTATTGAAACTGTTCTTCAGTTCAGCTTGAGTTGCTTATCCTCTTTCAAATCTATTGCCCGAGATACTTGGCTTGGCGAGAATGTCGGGTTTTGAAAGCGAGGCAACAATTTGTAGAGCCAATGCTTCTAAATCAAAAACTGTTAAACAAGGTATACAAACCAAGGGAACTCGTCCTTTGGGAGCGTGTAACGGAAAAATTTCATCGTCAATAACTTGGGTATGATATTGACGATTAAATCCAGCCTTCTGCTAAGTACATCAACCTTAGCTGACTTGGTGAACCAAGCTTTTCTAGCGCCGAGAGTTGGCCTTGATCGAGGTTCGGGCTTTTATCCAAGTATACTCGTCCGTTCGGTGTATCTAGAGGGAGCTTGTAAGTCAACGTCTTATTGATATCCTGTGCCTTTCCTTGGTCGATAGATCTTACTGCTGGCATTAGCCAGTCCCAATCTTCTTTGAGCAACTTCTTAAGTGCACTGTTGGCCTCTGACTCAGTTTGGCTCGGTGTATCTTCGATACTCAATTTATTCGTTGATCCAACATCTGGCACCAAGTTCTCACTTGCATCAGAGCCCAACATTTTCTTAAGCGTTAAGCGCGCCAATTCCATATCCTGAGCTTCTTTCGGTGCTTGAGGTGATGTCATAGATTTGTCTTCTTTTGGGCCTAGGTACGCAATCAAAGCACGTCCTGATGCAGCATCTTGCATACTAAAGGAGAACTTCCCTTTGCTGTTAGACACTTCAATTCGAGGTAACACACCAGACATAGGTTCTTGGTGAATTTGCTCTTGAACTTCGTTGTTCAGACAGTAGGAACTCGCTTGACCGGCTACAAACCCAGAACCAGTGATTAAGCCAGATGCTGCTACACTGCCTAGCGCTTCTTTTGCAACAACAAGGACACCAGTTGTGCCCACAGAGGTGACACCAAATGCACCAAGGCTTCCCGTCGCCATACCTAAGGTCGCTCCAACCGCACCTTCAGCAGATTGAGTGGCGTGCTCGTGCGCTAATGCTTGTTGTATCGGCAATGCCAACCTTTGGTCATGACCGGGCAATTGCGCAATCTGTTCTAGTTGGTGATAGTGCGCCTCAGCATCACCATTGACTGCCGACTTATGTAATTCACGCCCCGTGGCGATCAACAAACCAACACCTGGTAACGCCAAGTTAATTACTGCGTTGATACCAGTCCCTTTGATTGTTTCTTTTGCCATCTCAAGCAGTTCAGCACCTAAGCCGTCCATTTTGCCTGGGTATTGGTTTTCGATGCTGACTTGTAAGCGTGGGTCTTTGCTGATCGAATCGAACGTGCTTTTTAGATTTTTATAAGCTTTATCGTCAATCTTCACTTCATCTAATAGGCTTACGACTTCGAGGACCTTACGCGCAGTTAAAGGCTCGCCACGATACCCTGCTGTGCTCACAAGAGAGAATGCCAATAATGCCGTTTCTGGTTTTTCTTCTTTTAGCAGCGCCTGTTTTAAATCAAGGTGGGTCTTAATATTTTCTTGGTGGTACTTTTGATATGTAGATCGCAATATGGTGTCACTCACTGCCGTGAACTTTTGCCCTTTATGAAAGGTCGACGGCTCTTTGGCTTTACCGTGCTTACTGATCACCCGCTTATCTTTTTGTGCCGCGACAGTACGAAATTGATCCAAGCTCGGAATCTGGCTTTGGCTAGTTGAAATTACCATGGGTGAACTCCTTAAACTCTAAGTGTCTCAATGTGGGATTGTTCTGGATTGATAAATTGGGTTGGGTCTTGGTCTAACATTGCAAATCGAGCCTGCCAGAGTAGGGTTTGCTCATTTAGAAGGTGAAACCAAGTTGATAGGCTCGCTGCGTTTAAGTACTCAATCGGCTTTCTGCCCGCAAGAACCAATTGCCTACCATTTGGTGCAAGTGAAAGGGTCAAGCTCCCATCCGCGATACCGAAATAGTTAGCATGCGCAATGAGTTCAAGACCTTTCAGTCTCAGTTCACCGCTTTTTTCGAGACCGCCAAAAACCACCGATAAAACAAAATCGTTTTGATCTGCCTCACTAAAGTAAATAACGTAACGATCATCAACTAATAATTGGCAACGATTTTCTTCAGCAAAATAAAGTGGAGGTAGTTCATTTATTTCACAAAACTCTTTTATTAGAACTTGTAATGTGTTCATCGTTTATTCCTTCTGTTTTATCTTGCTAGTAAACAACAAATAGTATAATTACGATGTCGAAAGTGGCTTTTATTTTGTTGATTTTCTAAACTGTCGTGATGTGTAGCACAAAGAACAAATGAATTTAATCGTCTTTGTTACGCAATTAAGCTCTCTAGTGTGAGGTTCCCCTGAACAGTTCTTGATGCTCAAGAAGAGTTATGCTGTAAAGCTCTTTGCGAAGTGTTTGGATTCACCGCAGTGGGTAAACAAGGATCGGACTCTGTCGTCAGAGTCTGTGTTTACCCCCTGAAGTCTTCGAGAGCAGATCTTAGTAACGGTTCTATTGGATTTAGTGAGTTGCCAGCTTGCAAGCATACTTACAGCAGGAGGGGGGGGAGTATAGCAAACTGGCTAAATCACTGGTTCTTATAAATTATCGTTTTTACTTCATCTAGCTGTTCTTAGTCAAGGTAAGGAGGTAGCTCGCCCCCTTTCATTTCGATATATAAAAAAAATAGGCCAATACTGAGAGCCCCCCTTGGCACTCTTAACCTATACTACCCTCTCGGTGTTTATATAGGTTCTAAGAGGTCACAATGCCTACTATCTCAGCGATTCATCAACCGATGAACTCAACAGCAATAAAGAAAAGCAACCACGCAGAATCAACTCAAAGTATCGTAAAAAGTGTACATGCCTCATCAGCAAAACAAACCTCTATAGGTTCAAGCGTCGCAAGCCCAACGACTGGCAAGTCTCATTTCAATCACGCCTATACATCACCAAAAGGGACACAAGAATTCTACTCGCAAAACAAAATGTCTTTTTCACAAAAACTAGAAAACTTTTTATCCGAGTATTTGATAAGTAAACCTGGCAGTGAAAAGAAAAGAGTAAAAGAACTGTCAAACATTGCGAATGTAACGGTAAGCAAAGATTTCAACGTCACCTGCCCACTTCCAAGTAAAGTCGGGGGCTTTAAACAGTTACTTTCAGATATAACAAAAGGACACTCTCCAACTAAAGGTGAGTTCTACCCTAAATTTAAAGCTCTAGTCCAACAATCTTTCAGCGAGATTATTTCTCTAGCACCGAAGAAAGGCCATAAAGATACTATCGAACTCAAGTCGCCATCGGTCGTATCACCTTTAGTTGATAGGCCTGTGTCAGATACTAATGTGACATCAAAAACCGCGCCTACTTCACTAGGAGTAACATCAGAACCAAGCCTAGAGACATCTAAGGGCAGCATAAGCTCATCAGAAAAAACAACCATAGAAAAGAGCAAGCAAGCTGACAATCAAAAAAACGCGACTAAAGAGCAAGTAACAGACGTTAAGTTACAAAACTATTATGAGCATGAGAGCACTTCTATCAAGAAAGAATTTGAATCACTATTTAACGCATATGCTAGCTCAAGCACTAAACATGCTGAATACGCACAGAGCTATTCTTATGATTGGTCAATGACATACTCTAATGGGTGTTACCAACTTGAATCATTACCTAAAACGGCTGAAGAATTTGCAAGTAAGTTTTGTAAGCTAACTGAAGAGCACTCCCCTAATGGTTCCTTAGGGAAGTTAGTAAAAAAAGCGTTAACAAATAAGACAACATTAGGGCAGATGTTGAGAGTTAACAAGGCCTCTACGCTAGGTCCTATGTCTCAACTGTTGCCTACAACACTGAAGGTGGTATTAAAAAGCAACTTATCTACCGAAACCGCTGCAACCTTCCAAAAAGTAGTAAAACAGGAAGTGAGCGAACAAGAACAACTTAATGCACTAAAACAGAAACAATTACCGTCACAGCTACAAAAGCTTGAACTTCAAACTAACCTCTACCAGTCTAATGTAAAAGAGTTTCCAGAAGCAGATTTAAAATGTCGTAACTTCCAAAAAGCTTTAGTAAAAGCAGTGAACAGAACTAATTCTGTTGATAAAAATAACGAACTACAAAGAAAAACAGAATTTAGAGGGCAAGGAACAGTGTTTAAAGAACTAAGCCCTAGCATAGATTTACCTGTAAATGATCAAAGTAAACACACGCTATTCGATACGAACAAAACCTACGGTATTGGGGACTTTGATAACATTGTAAGCAGTAATTTTGTAATCAAAGAAAAGACAGACTCATTCGAGAATCACCTATCAAGGTTAAATCAGAACATTGGCTTCCATATCGAAAAACTTCCAAATGAAGCCGAAGTCGCCAATGTAAACACACTCGGCATTAACCCATTAAATATTGATGTAGATAGAATGATGGCAAAATTGACGAATCTAAAACCTCTATTGTTAGAGCCAAAACCAAGTTGGAGAAGCCGACTAATTCAGCTGTTTCACCCTAAAGGTGCCGAAAACGAAGCTGAACGTCTGTCTTATCAATATATGGATATTTCACACTTACAGGCACTGAAAGACGATATATCAACCAGTTCGGAGGCAATGAAATTAACCGACCTATCGAATAAACCTTGGATGCAATATTTAGTGGCAAAGCAAGTTGAATCACTAAAATCAGATTGCCAAAGTTATAAATTGGGGCCATTTACCATCGCCTCTCCAGCGAAAAAGCAACTAGATGCACTGCTAAGTTCGAACGAATGGCTACAGAGCAAAGCTTAAAAACAAAACTTGATGATCGCACGTGATCCCTTGTTTTCGCAAAGTAAATTATTGAGGTGTAATGTTGAAATTTGAAGCCGTATTATCAGAACTTGCTGAACTATGGGGAATTGAGATCCCCGTTGAATCCGATGCGATTGAAATAATCGATAATCAGGAAAGCCTTTGGGTTCTAGAATCGCCAAAGCAATCAGATTTATTTACCTTGTATACCCCTCTACATGTCATTGTAGACCAATATAAGATGAGTGATTGGTTAAGTTTAAATATGCAGCGGGACTTACTTGGAAGCTGCTGGATTGGACTAAACAACGAAGAACTATGTCTAGGCGTGTCCTTACCAAAGGATAAATTTGACCATAACGAGCTGAATAATATTTTTGAAAATATGCATTTAATTAAAGATAAGGTTCATGCTTTACATGATTGCAATGAAAATGTTCATATTGATCTGGCTTTAATTAATGTGAAATTTATGTAGCTAACGGGTAGATAAAGTTACAACTCATTTTATCTGAATCGCGAGGTGACAAGTTTGCGTGTCATCAGCACGGCTTTGTTGCGTAATTCAGTTAGAGACAGAGCAGCCCCATTTCGTGCGTTTCTTAGTCAATACGGCAAGTTTCAGGCATACCTAACCCAGTGAGCTTGTTCAACGCTTTTATCATCGCGTAAGTTTCTCCCACTTGTGCATTGTAATTTCTTAAACTTAAACGACCACCAAATAACTGTTTAACTCGATACATCGCTGTTTCTGACAGGGAGCGTTTGTGGTAACCATACCGCTCTTTCCAATACTTATTTGAGCCATATAACTTCTGGCAACCTACTGCGAGATTTCGGGGATGACCCCGCTCCCAGAAGGCAGCCCCTTCTCTTGGAGGAATAAGCGCAACGGCTCGCTTAATCTTAATTGCATCGTGACATGCTCTCGTATCATAAGCGCCATCACCAGACACCTCGTGGATACTTCGGCGAGTTTGTTTCAGTAAATTCGGGAGTACTTCTCCATCTGTAACTTTCGATAGACTTAGCTCGGCTGCAATAATTTCATGAGTGTTTGTATCCACGGCAATATGAAGTTTTCGCCAGACTCTACGTTTGCCATCTGTCCCGTGTTTTTTGACTTTCCATTCACCTTCGCCATAAACCTTAAGGCCAGTCGCATCAATAGCTAGATGTTGTATCGTACCTCTCGTTTTTGTCTTAAGTGAGACCTCAACTTGCTTGGCTCTACGACTGATGCAGGTGTAATGCGGACAACTTAACGGTACATGGGCTAACCTAAATATCGAGTTGATAAAACCTTGCAGCGCTCTTAATGGCATAGAAAAAACTCGTTTCACCATGAGGGCTGTCGTGATAGCTAAATCACTGAACCGACGAGGCCTCCCGCGCTTATTCTGTTTGCTTTGCGTCCAGCCACTTATCGCTTCTTCATCAATCCAAAAGGTCAAAGAACCGCGGTTAATGAGTTATTGATTGTATTTTGCTTCCAGTTGGTTGTTTTATAACGAGGTTTAGGTATAGGGCTACAAGAGGGAGTGAATGTAGCTGATCAGATCGTAGGTTTAGTTCCAATGAATTACGCAACAAAGCCGAGACTATGGGGAAATCACTTTTGGGCTAGAGGGTATTTTGTAGATACGGTCGGTGTGAATGAAAAAGTCATTCGCCGATATGTACGACACCAAGATAAGCAGGACATAGAGTATGAGCAACAACTGTAGTTATTGAAGAATTGATAGCGCGGAAGCCCCTTTCTAGGGATGATAAAGCGAAATTGCCTTCTAAGAAGGCGGATATTTTTTCAGTCTTGCATTGTAAAGGGGTCAAGGAAATGGGCATGGCTTAGACCATAAATATAATGAACCAAATGTTTGTCTGCCCATTAGGTTTTCGGGCAGACAATTAGCTTAATTTTTAAAAGAAGCCTAAAGGATTAACACTGTGGCTAACGATGATATTTTTGGTGTTCTGGTAGTGGTCTAGCATCATTTTGTGTGTTTCTCTACCAATCCCGGACTTTTTATAGCCGCCAAACGCAGCGTGAGCAGGGTAAGCATGGTAGCAGTTAACCCAAATTCGCCCAGCTTGTATATTTTTCGCCATATGTGAAATCAGATTGTTGTCACGTGTCCATACTCCAGCACCTAAGCCATACTCAGTATCGTTGGCGATTGCCAGAGCTTCTTCAGTGTCCTTAAATGTAGTAACAGCAACGACTGGGCCAAAAATCTCTTCTTGGAAAATACGCATATCGTTAGTTCCTTTGAAGAGGGTAGGCTCGACAAAGTAACCATTGTCTTCATTGCTGTTACCACCAATAAGTAATTCGGCACCTTCTTCATGACCAAGAGCTATGTATTTGCGAATTTTGTCAAATTGCTCTTGTGACACCTGTGAACCAACTTGTGTGTCGGTATCGAGTGGGTTTCCTTGTTGGATCGTTTTCATGCGAGTTTGCAAACGTGAAATGAAGCGATCGTAAATTGATTCATGAATCAAAACTCGAGAAGGACACGTGCAGACTTCACCTTGATTGAAAAAAGCTAACAAGACACCTTCGATACACTTATCAAGGTAACTGTCTTCGTGATCAAATATATCAGCCATAAAAATATTTGGAGATTTACCACCTAGCTCGACTGTTGACGGAATTAGGTTCTCAGCGGCACACTTCAGAATATGCTGTCCAACTTCTGTAGAGCCAGTAAAGGCTACTTTAGCAATCTTTTTATGTGTAGCAAGTGCTTGACCTGCTTCTGAACCATAGCCATTTACGACATTGATTACACCGGCAGGGACTAGATCTTCGATGAGCTCCATCAATACTAAGATTGATGCAGGAGTTTGTTCCGCTGGTTTTAATACTACGCAGCAGCCAGCAGCCAGCGCGGGTGCCAGCTTCCAAGCGGCCATTAAGAGTGGGAAGTTCCATGGGATAATTTGTCCTACAACACCAACAGGTTCTGGGAAGTGGTAGGTCATGGTTTGTGAATCTAGTTCCGCAGCGGAACCTTCTTGAGCTCTAATGCATCCAGCAAAATAGCGGAAATGGTCGACAACGAGTGGAATATCAGCGGCGAGAGTCTCGCGAATAGGTTTCCCATTGTCCCATGTTTCAGTAATAGCAAGCATCTCAAGGTTGTTCTCAATACGCTCAGCTATCTTTAATAATATGTTTGAACGCTCAGTGACTGATGTTGAAGCCCAGTCATTTTTCGCATTGTGCGCAAAATTAACTGCCAAATCGATGTCTTCTTGAGTCGAAGCTGGAATTTCACAAATTACAGAATGGTTGATTGGGGAGGTATTAGTAAAATATTTTCCATGTTTCGGTGCTACCCATGCCCCTCCTATGAAGTTTTGATACTGCGGCTTGAAATCGACAATCGAATTTTCAGTTCCTGGTTGTGCATATAACATTTTCAGTTCCTTTTTTTAGATTCTGTGCGTTATTATCCACCCGCACATGAAAAATAAAATAAGCAACTTCAACCATAGGTTAAGCTAGAATAAAAATAGCCATACTAAATCAATGGTTTATATATTAACCGTGAAACTAAAAGTCTTGAATGCTTAGGGTATATGTCTTTTTCTAATGAATTTCATTTTAATATGCTAGTTCTATCAATGTAAATAGATCGCTATCATTACCAATATAGTAACCAAATAGGACATATATATCTGATCTTATGGACGTAATAATGGTGTTATTTTTATAACTACATGATATTTGGTTGGTTTGTTTTGTTGGTGCAATTGGTTTCACTGTTTTATTTTAAACATATAACGTTAACATATGAGGAACAAGAACAATGAACTAGAGGAATGTAAAGTGTATCAAGAATTGAGCCAACTGTTAGATGACATTGGATATGCATTTGATAAGCATGAGCTGAAGATATGTACTATCAGAGCTCAAAAAAACAAAGTTATAAAAGCGATGATTGTAAAGGCAAAAGAACTAAATTTTGATATTTCGTCAAATCTATCGAAAAGTGTCTTGTCAGCGATAGTTAGTCAGGAAGACATTAACGAGCAACAAGCGATTGACGTTTTGACGAAGTATGTAATTAGCGACAATATAATTCAAAGAGAAATGAGAGAGAGCCTTTTCCTTGCTGCGATGAGGAAAAGCGAAGAGTTTCATATTGTTATGCTATTGAATGGAGAAGGGGTAAATCGTGTTATCTGAAGAAATGCTTTATGAAAGAACCAAAGAAGCGCTGCGATGCGCACGCTTGCTTGAGCTTGATACATCCCAACAATTTATTAGAACATGTTTGAGTGCTTGTGTGGCTGATAAGCGTATTCATATTAACAATATTGGTGAGGTATTAAGCCATTCAATTGCTTATCCGAGTAAATTATTAGCTGGTGCATATGAGTCCAGTGAGCTTCATCGGTCCATAACCCCTGTCTTAGAAAAACTCTCTCAATAGTATTTGTCTGAGTGGCAAAAATGTCACATCAAAAGTAGTTGCTTGGGCCTAATCTGGCAGTCATTATTTTTTAAGCGATGTTTGTCAGATTGAACCTAAGGCTGAACTTTTTACGGTTTACGAGCTAACAGTGTATCTAGTGAATGTTAGTTGCCACTTTTTATCCACATGATTACTCGCCCTGAATTTTATAATCAATACGCATTTGACTCACCAAGATCGTCATCGTTTATTTCTTGCAGGTAAATTAGTCGACTTTGTTTTTGTTTCGCTTTTCTTTCCCTTGTGGTTTGTCGTTGAACGCTTGCAGATACAAGCGTAGGCGGAGAGACATCAACTTTCTTAAAGTTGAATTGATGAAGGCTGTGGAGCTCAAAGCCGGAGAGATACCAGCTTTATTATTGGGTTAATCATTTCAATCTAAGTGAATAACTCCCTTTTTAGCTAAGGGCTTAGGTCCAGTTAGAATTAAGGTGCTTAAATCTCACAAGCCTGTGTCGCTTTGCGATATTCTGTGGGCGTCATGTCGTAAAATTTTTTAAACAGCGACCTAAAATGGTTTGTGTCACTGTAACCAACTTGCTGGGATATTTGTTCTATGTTTAAGCTGGTAGTGTCCAGCTTGTCTCTCGCTAATACCACTCTAATACGTTGTATGTAGTTCATTGGAGATTCGCCAGTTGCTGCTTTGAAGCGACGTTTCATTTGCCTTTCACTCAAAAAACTTTTCTCTGCACACATAGCGACAGATAGCCTGCTTGGGTCTTCATTGTGCATCCACTCTTGTAACCGATCAATCAAACTGTCGCTATGTTGATGGTATTGAGCAAAGCTCGTTAAACAAATTCGCTTAATTTTTGAAACATCACCTCCTAAGTACTGTTCACATTTAATTCTTTGGGCCGTGCCTAACAAAGCATCAATTAACAAAATTGTTGCAGCAAAGTATTCTTTAATGCTGGAGGTGCAAATATATCGGTCTTCATGAGTTATTTTCAAGTGTGGTTTGAATTTTACTTGGGGGAATTGATTTCGAAAATCTTCAGCATATACCCAATGTGTAGTTGCGCTTCGTTTGTTTAAAACCCCAAGCTCAGCCAGAAGAAATGTCCCCGTACATAAAGAGAGAACAAATTCACACTGCGTAATTTGTTTTTTTAGCCAATATTTAACCTCTTTGGGTAAGACATAAGACCCCTTATTTATGTCACCACAAGCACCTATTATTAAAATGTCGGTATGTTCGACGGATTCCCAATGCGTACTACTGTTAATTGTTAGCCCCCCTAAGAATTGAGTCGGCCCCCCTGTGACTGATACATAACTGACCAGTGGCGCTGGTAATCCTGCTTGCATTGAAGCAATTGTCAGCATTTCGATTGGTCCCGAAATTGCTGTGATTGGGCTTCCTTCTAACAAGAGTGCAGTAATCTTTAAAGGTTCTCTTTTTCTGATCATGAGTATTACGTTTCTCAAATATGTCCTATTTGCTAGTACTATGTCCATAAACCCTTAAGAACACTAATAAACAAATCCGAAATTTAAATTACTCGTCATTAGATTGATTTTAAATGAATAAATTAAGTCATTGATATTTACATGTTTATAATCAACACGTTTAGTTATAACTAAATCTGTTGATGATTTAGATTGATTACTCTAATTAATCGGCCGTGATACACTGGACACTGCCGGTCAATAAACTGGAATAACAGAAAATATACTTATCTTGGTATAAGGTCTGGAAAAATTGTTCCGATGAATTCTCAATCAAGTGTGCTTCAGTGAAATCAAGTTCTGTTGAGGGAGTGTAGTTTGCGCTACGTAGCGCGTTGGTTGTCGAAAAGAGGTCTGCACCCCAGAAATAAACGGAGTAATAGATGTTGAGGGCTTTGTTTTCGCCTTCGGATAATAAGCTACAATGCGCATCGTGAACTCCTCCCCACAGATGATCTACGGTAATTACTTCTTTGAAGGAGTCGACTTCAAATTTTTTATATGTACGACCATGAGAAAATAACATGATGTTGTTTCGACCATCTAAGAATAGAGGATGATTAAGGGTATTTATCCATGAGATAAACGTAATGACGAGTATATTTGCCAAGACCAGAAAAATAATGGCTTTACCGACATTGTTCATTAATTTCCTCTCTTACTTGCTCGATTGAATAGTCTCGGGAAAAACTAAAATTCATTGTGTTGTGTTCATGTAAATTATTAGGTTGATAAACACACGATACATAGAGTTGCTCAGGGTTTTCAGAAATATAGAGCATACGTAAGTCACTTGAGTATCTCCCTTTGAGGTCATTGAAACGTTTATCTCCATTTTTAGTATCAGTAAAATAGTACGTTACGCCCAAATGTTCACGCTGGTTCCATTGAATACGATCTGTGGTGCTATTGTAATATATGATCCGCGTTAACCAAGTGAGACTAACTAAAAATAACAGTGAGAGAGTCAATAGAATGAATCTTTGAAGGTATTGTAGATGGGCCGATAGACTGGTCTTCTCATGGTCTTGAGGTTGGAGAGTGTCTGGGATTATTTCTGAACTAGGTGTTGATGAGTTGTTTTGTTCAAGAACTATTGGCACCTCAAGGCTTATTATGTTGCTTACCAGTAAATAACCATGCTTTGGGACTGTTTTTATAATATTTTGTTGTCGGCCATTGTCACCTAAAGCTATACGTAGGTGGGCTATAGACTGAGTTAAACTAGCTTGCGAGACGACTCGCCCTGGCCAAGCCACGTCGATTAGGGTACTTTTTAAAACGGTTTCGCCTTGATTTTGACATAAAAGCTCTAAAATTTTGCAATCTGTAGAGTGCAATTTTTTGCTCTCCCCATTACTTTGGTTAGTTAGCTGGCGCCTAAGGGTTGGATTAAATATCCACATGCTATGTTGTTTTCTTGTCATTGACGTCAATTTTTTCTTTATTTTCAGATATATTGACACATTGAACTGAGTTGTTCGACAGTTGGATGTAACAATATTGGTGGGAGGTTTCTAACAAAGTTTGAAAATTTTCTTCGCCGCCATCAAAGAGCGCATGTTGCTCTGGTAAATCAAAATATTCTGTTTCTGGAGTGTTAACCAGTTGATTTATATATTTTATGGAATAAATGGATTTCGGCCAAAAGGTAATAAGAAATTGTGTGTCCAGTTTTTTTCCATTGTCGAAATGGATAGAAGCCATTAATAGAAATCGGTTCCATAGATAAGGTTTTAAGTGATAGTCGATTTTTCTGTATTTCTTATCTCCCATTTGCTCACCGTAAGTCAGAACTGTTTTACTTATTTGGGTATTAACGTTTTGAGCAAAACTAGGAATAAACGATGCATTGAGAAAAATTTGAATAGGCAACAAGGCAAGTAAAAAGACAACGCTAAGCAAATAGTGTTTATTGGCATTTTTGTACAATATCATTGCTAATCCCCTCTATAGCGCGCTTAACATCAATGGAAAAGTTGATGCTTTGGCCGTAAGGTGATGATGCATTCTGGTGAATGCAACTTACATAAATCCTAGTTTTATTTGAAGCAATATAAAAATTCACATTGTTTAAAGTAGGGTGCCTAATCAGCTGTTCTAAGAGTTGTTGACTATGAAAATCGTTGTTCTTGATCGTAAAGGTGTTAGTTTGAGAGTTCAACCTTGACATGTTCAGTTTAGGTTCGCTTTGTGAAGGTATGAACAAAAACCAAAACAGTAAACAGTTCATGCTGACTAATAAAACTATTACGCCAGCTTGCCAAGAACATTTAAGCTTAAAAGCCACTACCTTATCAGGTCGCCTAGTCTCGGGTTGGGCTTGGTTAGTTAAAACTAGAGCTATTTTATTATAAGCGACAAAGTAACCGGCTTTAGGTACGGTTCGAATGATACATTGTGCTTCCACTGTATCATTCAAAGCTAAACGTAATGATGCAATGGCGTGTGTGATACTGGCATCTGAAACAAATTTCCCCGGCCAAATTTTTTTGTGAATTTCAGATTTAGTTACGACTCGATGGTTATTCGACAGTAAGAGCAATAATAACTGGCTTTCTGTTTTTGTTAGTCTCTTTTCTTCACCTGATATTTTATTTCGAAGTTGAGAGTGTTCATGAGGTCTAAAATCCCACATAGATAGCTGCATACCTATACTTGGTGTTGTTTTTAAATGAAATATTACAAACTTACCAAATTATTCAATAGACAACAACTAGTAAAATAGTATGAACTCGAGTTTATAATAAGAATTGATTATAGGCGTTGAGGGCAATTTTGCTTTGTTTTTTAACGAGAACTTTGAAAGGTATACTTAAATCAGCACAGTTACTTCCATTTATGTGTCTGGTTTCATTGAGATGCGTTGATGCCTTCCTCGGCTTTGTTGCGTAATTCAATGGAACTAAATCAAGAACCTACGATCTGATCAGCT
>NZ_JBGOOI010000040.1:0-42332 GCF_041439605.1 Vibrio sp. 1F169
ATGCAGGTGTAATGCGGACAACTTAACGGTACATGGGCTAACCTAAATATCGAGTCGATAAATCCTTGAAGCGCTCTCAATGGCCTAGAAAAAACTCGTTTCACCATGAGTGCTGTCGTGATAGCTAAATCACTGAACCGACGCGGCCTCCCGCGCTTATTCTGTTTACTTTGCGCCCACCCGCTTATTGCTTCTTCATCAATCCAAAAGGTCAGAGAGCCACGGTTAATGAGTGATTGGTTGTTTTATAACGAGGCTTGGGCATAGAGCTACGAGGAGGGTGGAGGTAGCTGATCAGATCGTAGGTTCTTGATTTAGCTACATTGAATTACGCAACAAAGCCTTATCGACCACAGCTCCACCCCAGGCACTGATTTATTTTACCTTTCACTTTTCGATGACTTTGCTCAACTATATTGTTCAGATATTTAATTTGACACACTTCAATCAAGTTGAGTATTTTTCCCATCAGCCAGAGTTGAACATTGACATTATGCAACGCTAACGCGTTGGCACCACTCTTATCGCTAACCACTTTTCCTGGTAAACCATTATAGCAGATTGCCTTGGTAAAGAAGGCGCGAGCCGCTTTCTCATCACGGCGTTTGCAGAGTGAAAAATCAATGAAATGACCGTGCTTCTAACGACTCGAGAGTAATATTTCCACTGACCTTTGACGTTAATGTACGTCTCGTCCATTCACCACGAAGAAGCGACTGGCTTCTTTATTTACGTGCCTGGTGCTCAAGCAGGGGAGCGTATTTAATGACCCAACGGTTCAATGTTGAGTGGTCAACACTGAGGCCGCGCTTAGCTAACAGCTCTTCAATTTCATGGTAGCTCAGTTTGTAGGAAATATAGTAACGAACGGACTGCAGTATGATCAGAACCTACCACCCTTGTTCGCGACAAACCCCCTAGGAGAAGGCAATGCCAACCTCACTTGAGAAGAAGAGATTTGAGTTCCATAATAAGATCGTTTGCGGGATAATTATCGATTAAAGAACAAAAGTCTTCTTCTAATTGAAGATATTTAAAAGCACGATGTCTCAAATTCCGTCTATCTTCTTCACCAAGCCACTTACTTTGGATAAAGGTACACTTTAATTCCAGCTTTAGGTCATCCATATGCTGTCCTTCTTGCCCAGTTAAAGTTTGATATTCCTCTTGTCAGCATCAGCAACTTTTTTAATTTTGACTTTAAATCCAACAGGCGACATGGTGAACGCGAACTGTTCGAACACATCTTCAGGAGCTTGCTGAGGCTCTAACGTAAATTCATTAAATAAAGAATGAAACGCCAATTTTATTTCCATAATAGCGAGTGAACGACCCGGACAAAGCCTTGCCCCCCCGCCAAATGGTTGAAGGTTCGAAAATGACGCCCCTTTTTTATTTATCCAACGATTAGGATCGAACGACATTGGATCTTCAAACAAATCGGGATCAAAACCGTTAGCATGCAGTATTACGAAAACAGGCGTGCCTTTTTTTATGTCAAAATCACCAAGATAAGTATCTTTTGTCGACTCTAGGTAAAGCTGAGGAGCCACAGGTTTAAGGCGCATCGCTTCATACATAATTGCTGTCATGTAGGGAACCCGAGGGATCGGCCACTCTAATACAGAAGCTTCTCCCAGATCAGCCAGTTCACTTTGTAAAGCTTGCTCGCTACCTTGGTTTCCACTCACAAGAAACGCCATCCAAGCAAGAGTGTTTGCTGTGGTATCTTCCCCTGCTAATAACAGAGTAATGGCGTTCGCTAGAATATCTCGATCAGTCAGTGATGTATCCAATTCTTGTTCCAGCAGCATTATTTGAAGCATATTTTCTGGCGACTCTCTAAGTTCAGGACACTCAGCCAAACGCGTGCGCTGCTTATCAATACAAGTCGACACAAAATGACCGATCTCTTCTAAACTTGCATCGAACTGAGTATCTTTCTTGGTTTTGAAAAATCGCCATAAAGGAATAGGAGACTTAGAGCGCTGGCTAATCACAGGAAAGACATGTCGTAAACTTTCTCCAAGAGGAGTGTCTGATTGCTCAATCGAATTAAAGTCTTCACCAAAAGCCAACAATGATGTGACATCTACTGTGTATTTTTTGAATTCGCTAACTAAATCAACGACAGTTCCTGATTCTGATAACTTTTCAAAGTGCTTTCTTAAACGTTCGGTAATCACACTTAACTTAGGGTAAAAATGTTTAAGGTGGCTAGGCTGGAACATAGGCTCAGTCAACTTTCTCTGATGTTTCCAACGATCACCTTCTGCAGAAAAAATACCGTTAAGCCCTGCTTCTTCAAACACACTTTCAATGCTTTTCAAACGGCGAAAGTCATCTGGCCTCGATTTTAAAATCGCCTTAATCTGAGAGGGTTCAGAGAGAACCATTACATCCTTCATTCCCAGTTTCAAACGAAAATAAGCACCATATTCATTCACCCAAGACAGCATCTGTTGATGAACATTGGGTTTCTTCAAATAACTCACATGCCCCAAAATCCCCGATTTAGGAGGCATTGGAAGCTGTTCAATTTTCTGCATTTGTATTACCTTAACTTGATCTGAATGCTATGAATAGGAGGTGCTGAGAGCGGCTTAGCATGCTTGTTATCGTAATACGAAACTTTGGTTGTGATACAACGCTAGCGCGTGTAAACAATGTGAGTACCGTATTGTGTGAACTAAAGAACTCTTGTCGCTCAGAGCGAGTGACTGCGGTGTCGGTAGATCTTATAGATAGATTGGATACCGATTGGCAGCATAGTAAAGATACCAATAAGCATCACACTTCCATAAATGTCTTTTGAGCTAAAAATTTCGCCATGCAAAGTGGCGACATCAAGGTTGTCTTTGAACAAGAAGCAAAGGATGTATTTTGACATTATGGTAACGTAAATGATTGAGGGCAGGTATAAGTAACCATGGGGCGGGATTTGCTTCAAATGTACTTTATCGTTGTAGCACCATAATGAGAAAGGCAAATAAAAGGTAAATACGCATAAAAACCACCCAAAGAAATTACTTAACGGAACGCCAAAATACACACCACGATCGGTCCAGACCCACAGCGATTTGATGAGCGAATTCACAGGATCCATAACGACATCCCATGAAACCATTACAAATGAGGCAGTAAGAGAGATGATGATTGCTTTACTTTTCGTTTGTATCGGTTTATCAAACTGATTAAGAAGGATGGTTGATATAAACCAAGAGACATAACCCAAACTGAAGTAGGTCGGCATGATTGCTAATGGGACGTCAAATATTTTAATTCCTAGTCGGTCAGAATAATAATAGTGACCGAAAGGAAATCCACTTGAAATACTAACGCTTTCGTAGAAAACACTGACAACGAAGACTAATAGAAAGAAACATGACATTTTCTTTATACCGCAATAGACACTACCGTGTAATATTGCAAACGGGAACAAAATTAGTGGAGTAAATACGCTCGATATATGTAAGTCGGTATAACCTCGAAGAAATGAATAAACAATATAAATAATGGTGATTGCAAGCAAGAATAAAGGTGCTCTAGGCTTCATATACTACTCTTATTTTTGAAACTAAAAGTCATGATAACGATTAGGCAAGATGAATAATAGTGCTAATCAATTGATATCAAATAGACGATAATAATAAAGCGGGGCAGAATATCATGAAAAGTTTGTTGCCTGGTCTAATCAGTGGCTTTGATGTAATGTGATCTGTACCATTAATACGGTTGTGTCGCAAAGTTATGACGAAGTACAAGTGTACAGATCTTCAGATGCAATTAGGCTGCTAGGGCGTAAAATTGCTCCCAAGCAGATAAGCCTTCAGGATTATCGAGCTGTTCACTTTTAATTATCGACCACAGTTCCACGCCTGCCAGGGTGGAACTAGCTCCCTCATCTGATTTCCCATCAGCCAGAGTTAAACATTGACATTATGTAACGCTAACGCGTTGGCACCACTCTTATCGCTAACCACTTTTCCTAGTAAACCCTTATAGCAGATTGCCTTGGCAAAGAAGGCGCGAGCCGTTTTCTCATCACGGCGTTTTCAGAGTAAAAAATCAATGAAATGACCGTGCTTCTCAACGACTCGATAGTAATATTTCCACTGACATTTGACGTTAATGTATGTCTCGTCCATTCGCCACGCAGACGCGACTGGCTTCTTTATTTACGTGCCTGGTGCTCAAGCAGGGGAGCGTATTTAATGATCCAACGGTTCAATGTTGAGTGGTCAACACTGATGCCGTGCTCAGCTAACACCTCTTTAATTTCACGGTAGCTCAGCTTGTAGGAAACATAGTAACGAACGGACTGTAGTCTGATCTCAGAAGGAAAGTGACGGCCAGTAAACTTAATAGTCATAATGTTAAAGCTGAAGAATGTTGAGGGGTGATCATAACCTACCCCCTTGTTTGCGACACAACCCCTGTTTCTTGTGATTAAAATTTGCCGCCACTATATCGCCATTCGGGTACTGGAAGTAAGCATAACTCCATGATTTTTCGTTACATTAAGTTAGCTTTGAGATTATAGGTTATAACTGAAATTTAAAAGAGAATAGAAATAAAAAGGAACACTAAATAGTGTTCCTTTTTTGGTTTTAGTGATTGGCATTTTATGCGTTAACTATTTGGATCAATGTCCGGTAACCCATCGATATCGTTGTGGTGGTGGTGCTCATCATCTTGGTTATGGTTGATGTTTGCATCATGGTGTTCCAGCGCGTCTGACATATCCAAGTGCGCTTGGTCATGTGTTGCTGCATCTGGTTGGTCGACTTGTGCAAGTACGATATCCATATCCGCAGGTTGATCGTGAACCGTTGTCGATGTCGCATCGGGTTTAATGCCCAATGCATCCAGATAAGCGGCTGCACCATGGTGACTGCTTTTCTGATCGGGTTCTTGATGGGTCTGCTGGGTTAAATCTAGATTGCTATCATCGCTTAGTGTGACCGTAAAGTCGGCTTGCGAAGCCATGTCTGGCTCGTCATGTTGAACAGGAGGCGGTGGCGGTGGAGCAGGGTGCGATGTATGGACTAAAGGTGTGATCGTCATATCAATCACTTCAGTTCCAACTGTCAGCTTTCCACTATTTCCTGGCCCATGACTGAGTATCTGGATGTTCACATGGGCGACCACTTCATCTTGATTTGACCCTTGTAATGCTACTTCAAATTTATCTTCGTGTTGACCGATACCTGAAGCGCTGCCATGTGGGCCCGTATGAACCTGAGCTTGCTCTTGGTAATGTAAGTGGCCGGTTTGAGGGTCAATGGTTAATGTTCCATATTGCCCATGGTGGCTGGTGACATATTGTCCATTAGGTAAATGGATTCGCCAACCGCTTTGTGCTGTTGGTACCGGAGTTAACGATGGTAATAGTGGTGGCACCCCAAGTGTGCCAGACACTTGGTGGCTTCCCGATGGCGGTCTGACAATAATTGGTTCAGGAATAGCGCTTGCAGCAAAACCTTGGCTACCTGCGGTATTACCGTGTTCGTCAGTCATTGTTGCTTGTACATTAGAACCCGGATGAACTTCAATTTGTATTCCGTGCTGTAGAGTATGAGCATCTAATACATGATCCTGACCGTTAACGACAAGATGCTCACCGATTTTGGCATCACCAGGAGGCGTAACGGTTGCAGTGATCGTGTTTGCTTGTCCTCGGGCGATTTCAGCTTTGCTGTATAAGTTGTCTGCCCCTGCGTTTTCAAAGGTAATCGTAGGAACGCTAACCTGTGTATCGACTTGGTAAGTAACATCTGCAGTGGCATGAGCGCTATTACCTGCGCTATCTGTTACCGCTACTGATGCCTCTATTTTTTGGTCAGCATCGGCAATGAGTTCACTTCCAGGTACGGCAATTGAATAGTGTCCTTTTGCATCGACCACGCCAGTATGCTGTGTCCCATTTACATCTAAAGTCACAATGTCGCCTGCATTATAATCGCCAGAAACGGATCCGGTGATGTCAATGGAGCTGTTGGATTCTTGAGCATTAATCACATTGTCGGCGGTAATTGGGTCTGTTTGAATACCGACGTGTACTTGTGTATCTATATGGACGGAAAGAAGCGAAGATATTGTTGATAGCCCAGATGAAGGAGTTAATGCCTTAGCGGATAGATTATGATTGCCATCGGTTAAGCTATCGACCACTACGCTATATTGACCTGAAGCATTAGATACCGCATGTCCAATAGGTTTTGAACCATCGTATATCGTCACTTGAGAATATGGAATATCGGTGTGTCCGGTAATTGTTGGAGTGGCATCATTAGTCAGATTGTCAGTGTTAGACGAACCTGAATCACTTGTTGACGCGAGATCCAGAGTAACGGTGTTCGTTGGCGCGACGTTAGTGCCTGAAGGCAAGGTTGGTTGCGTCGTAGTTACCACAGGTTGGTGCAGAACAGTCGTCGAGGTGACTAAGCTACCCGTTGGTGACATGGTGACATGTCCCGAGGCATCAAAGGTGATGAATTTCGAATCTTCCGTATGGCCGTCACTGACTTTTACTTCGAATACATCGACACCATGATAGGAGTTGGTGGCAGAGTTATAACTCATTCCTGTGATAGACGTATTTGGTGTGTAGACGTAGTCACCAGTATTTGGATCGACGGACAGTGAACCGAATTGCCCTGTTGAACTGACAATAGAGAAGGTATGAGAGTCAGTAACATCTACATCAGTCTCTGTTAATGTACCTGCTGTTGATGATGTTTGGTTAACGCCGAGAATCGGTGCGTCATTGGTTCCGGTAATGGTAACCACGATATCATGGTGCGTGCCATCTGCAGATTGAACCGTGATGGTTTCAGTGTCTGTCTGACCTTCGCCAAGCTGTTGAACGATTGGGTGTTTGTTGTAAAGGTCGTAAGTCCAGTGACCATTACTATCAATGTGTGCATGCCCATAACCTTTACTTCCTACTATCCCAGCACCACCTTGAACGGCAATAAAGCCTGTAGTTCCATCTGGATCGCTAGATGTCAACGTACCTGACGCTTGAAGTGTCATGTCTTCTTGAGCTACCCCTGTGGAATCGCCTCCGAATGTTGCTGGGTCGGCGGCATTAGCAATGTTAATGAATATTGACCCTTCTTTTGAATCAGCTTGGCCATCGTTTGCGGTAAATTGCACCGCACCCAGCCCGCTGACACCAGAACTAAAATAGTTGTGAGTTGGGGTGAAGATGAGTGATGAAACGTCGGAGGCGCTGACGTCATCACCAACATTCACTGTGGCGCCATTCAGCGATAACACGCCATGAGCGACATTGGTAATCGTGATGTGGTTTAACGCATCTCCATCAATATCAGAATATTTAAAGTCTGCGGTGGTGAACGCATGAGGCTTATCTTCTAAAGAACTAATAAAACTCGATCCAACGATAGGTGCATCATTGACTGCATTGACATCCACTACCATCGTTGCGCTTGCCGAATTTTTATGGCCATCATTCGCAGTAAATGTAAATTGCGCATAGTTGGCGCCGTTTTCATTATTGCTCGGCGTGAAAGTTAAATGGCCTGCGTCTAAGTCAGCCTTGCTGATTTGCTGGTTGGCGGTTACGGCGTTACCGTTTAAAAGTAATAATCCATGACTCGGTAAGCTGCTAATAGTCACGAACTGTAACGCATCGCCATCTTGATCACTGTAACCAAATTCACTGGTCGTAATGGTTCTGGTGATGTCTTCATTTGTAGAAACGGTTTGCCCTGTCACCGTTGGCGCATGTTGTAGAGGAGGGGTGACTTCAATAGAGAGAGAGTTTTGAGAAGAGTCTCCTATTGGGTTACCGCCATCATCGCCGACGCGATAAACCATACTTGGCACTTTACCTGTAAAGCCAGCTTCCGGGGTGAAGGTATAATGACCATTCGCTTCGATCGCGAGTGTACCGATACCGGCCATAGTATGTGGTTGCCCCGGCCTTACCGCGACATAACCTGACACCGGGTCTTTTATTTGAATATCTTGCAACACCAGATGTGCGTTGGAATCGGTGTCTGTTGCTGCACCACTCAATCCTTGATCCGTCCCAGAGCCAGTAAGTAGATTCCCTTCAACTGGACCACTATGTTGAACACCAGAATCACTGAGGCTGTGTAGAACAGGATCATCGGTGGTCCCATTAATCGTGACGGTTATTGAATGCTTGGTACCGTCTTTTGATGTGACTTCAATGCTATCTGTGAGTGTTTGTCCATTGTCTAAGTCTTGAATCTGCGTACTCTTGTTGTCTGCTTTATAAACCCATGTCCCAGTACTAGTGATGTCGAAATGACCATAGGTTCCATCCAGAGATATTTTCGGTTGCCCCTTAAGATCTAATGCAGCTTCGCCATGACCATCAGCGTCAGATACAATCAGGTGCCCATGGCAAGAAAGGGCATCTGGAATAGTTGCTGACCCCGTGATATGCGCGTTGTGGTGAATGTTTGTATCTTCTTTTATGCTGCTGGAGTCACCGGCAAATGTGGCGGCATCATTAACTGCTGCAAGGGTTGTGATTGCTCCTGTATGAGTCGTTCCGCCATGCGCATCTGTGACGTCATAGCTAAAATGAACTTGGCCGTTATAGTCTTTGGTTGGAGTAAAAGTGTAGGTGCCGTCTTTGTTATCGACTACAGAGCCGTGATCGACTAACAGATTCTCAATGGAAAGCTTACCTGCGTCATTGGCATCCACGTCGACAGTATTGGCTAATAAATCAGCTTTGGTGAAAGTAAGAGCTGTATCTTCTGTGCCTGTGGAAAGTGTTACTTCAGAACTGATATAAGGTCTATCATTATCACCATGAATGGTAATGACTATGTCTTGCGCAGTACCATCTTTAGAATAAATGGTAATCGTATCTGTTAATTCTTGCCCATCGCCTAATTGATCGATCTTTGTGGCTATGTTTTGTTGGTTACTACCAACGGTAACCTTATAATGCCAATTACCATCGGCATTTAGTATTAATTGACCATAAGTGCCATGGTAGGAGTAGCCTATGCCTTTTGTATCAAATTGTGCTTCGCCAGTGTCTGGGTCAATAATCTCTAACTTGCCATCAGTATATAAAGGGTCATTGGTTAATTTAGCCATCCCAAGCTGTGCGTAGTTTGGTGACCGATCATGATAGGTACCATGCCCTTCATCGACATCGCCCGTTGTCGTTCCAGTGATTACTGCTGTGTCACCAACTGCATCAATATGAAGAGTGTTAGTAGCCTCTTGTGAGTCATCATGCCCATCGTTAACAGTATATTTAAACTGAACATCGCCATTAAAATCTTGCGCAGGAACGAACTGAAGTTTACTGATGTCAGCTGTAGGGATGTGTTGCCCCGCTGTAACATCGTGTCCATCAAGCACAAATTTACCTTGTGTTGCTGGTGGTAGATCTGTGATTGCAACTGAATGTAGCGTATCGCCACTATCAACATCCGTAAATCCAAACTGACTCGCTTGCATTTGATAATGCGTGTCTTCAGTGCCGTTACTTAACGCAACTTGGGTAACGGTTGGCGCATCATTGGTGCCTACAACGTCTATGTGCAACTCGTATGCCGTTCCATCATAACTATGAACACGGTAGATAACGGTTTCAGTTTGCCCTTGAGCAAGGTGTTGCAAATTGGCATTATTAACGCTGTACCCCCAATTGCCCATGCTATCAATACGTAACATGCCACCAAACGGATCGTGAACTGCTGATTCACCAAACTGGCTGTATTGGAATTTATTCTCCCCGCTATCTGGATCCACAACTTGTAGTCTTCCATTCGCGAGCTCAGTTGTAACCCCTGCATTGTGGCTGCTGTGTGAACCATCTTCAGTGACGTGGTCAGTTGTTACTTCTGAAATGATGGCGCCGTCTGGGGTAGCGGTGAGTGTGGTAGACGCCCCTGTATGAGTCGTTCCGCCATGCGCATCTGTCACATCATAGCTAAAATGAACTTGGCCGTTATAGTCTTTGGTTGGAGTAAAAGTGTAGGTGCCGTCTTTGTTATCGACTACAGAGCCGTGATCGACTAACAGATTCTCAATGGAAAGCTTACCTGCGTCATTGGCATCCACGTCTATAGTGTTTGCTAAGAGTTCGGTGGCCGTGATGGTTTGCGCGAGGTCTTCTTTACCGCTGTTGAGCTGCACTTCTGAAGAGCAGTATGGACGGTCGTTGTCGCCATGAATGGTGATAACAATATCATGAGTGGTACCGTCTTTACTTTGTATCGTTATCGTATCAGTGAGAGTCTCATTTGCACCAAGTTGATCAATCGTCGATCCTACATTTGTTGTTAATCCACCATTTACATCAGCAGTGCCGGTCGCAACACCATAAAACCATTTACCATCTGTATTAAGAATCAAATGGCCATAATTTCCATGATAGGTATAACCAATACCTTTAGAATCAAAACTATTCTCGCCGGTATCTGGATCGATGATTGTTAGTTGCCCCTCAACATGAATCATACTATTAGTTAAATGCGCCATACCTGATTGGGCAAAGTCTGGCGACATATCAGGGTTTCTGTTTTCATAAACATCGCCAGTATCCACACCTGATATAACGGCTTTATCTCCCACCGCATCAATATGAAATGTGTTGGTAGCCTCTTGTGAGTCAACATGCCCATCGTTAACAGTATATTTAAACTGAACATCGCCATTAAAATCTTGCGCAGGAACGAACTGAAGCTTACTGATGTCAGCTGTAGGGATGTGTTGCCCCGCTGTAACATCGTGTCCATCAAGCACAAACTTACCTTGTGTTGCTGGTGGTAGATCTGTGATTGCTATGGAATGTAGCGTATCGCCTGTGTCGATATCACTGAATCCAAACTGACTAGATTGCATTTGGTAATGTGTATCTTCAGTGCCATGTGCAAGTGTCGTCGCAGTTATGGTCGGTTGATCATTGGTGCCTGTCACCGTTATTGTTATATCGTGAGCAGTGTGGTCTGCAGAATAAACACGATATACAACTTTTTCTACCTCACCTTCAGCTAATGATTGCAAGCGACTATTGGCGACTTCATATCCCCAAGCGCCACTTGGTGTAATGCGTAAAAAACCACCAAAGGGATCGTGAATCGCCTGTTCTCCTAATAACAGATTGACCTGAAAATGGTCTTGCCCTGCATCAGGATCTGTCACACTCAGCAAACCCGATGCAACGACAGGCTGTAATGAACTGTGACCCACATTATGATCTTCAATAATCGTTCCGGTATCACTACCGCTTATAACCGCTTTATCAGCAACTGCACTTAAACTGCTGGTAGCTCCAGTATGAGTGACACCGCCATGTGCATCTTTGACATCATAGGTGAAATGAACTTTACCGTTATAGTCTTTTTCTGGTGTGAAAGTGTATGTACCATTTTGGTTATCTAAAATCGAGCCGTGATCTGGATGAAGGTTTGCTACTGTAAGCAGTCCAGAGTCATTTTTATCGACATCTATTGAATTTTGTAACAGTTGTGCAGCTGTAATGGTTTGTCTCGTATCTTCAGTACCTGCGTTGAGTTGTACTTCTGAAGAGCAATAAGGCCTGTCGTTACTAC
Organism: Vibrio sp. 1F169; assembly: GCF_041439605.1. Classification (NCBI taxonomy): domain Bacteria; kingdom Pseudomonadati; phylum Pseudomonadota; class Gammaproteobacteria; order Vibrionales; family Vibrionaceae; genus Vibrio; species Vibrio sp. 1F169. Next base: position 11,583 of record NZ_JBGOOI010000040.1, read on the forward strand.
CATTGATAGTGATGACTATATTATGTGGTGTTCCATCTTTTGTGTGAACGGTGATAGTGTCTGTGAGTGTTTCACCCTCACCTAACTTATCGATAGCGGAGCCTCTGGTCGTGGGCCTTCCACCAATGTGACTGAGACTTCCAGCATCGGCAAAGTAATTCCAATCTCCATTGGGATTTAAAATTAAGTCACCATATGTACCGTGATAGTTATACCCCACATTATCAGCAAAGCCAGACTGACCAGAGTCAGGATCAACCACAGATAAATGTCCATTAGCGTTCAGAGTACTAACTCGAAGTGTCGCCATACCTGGTTGAGCATGATCTGGTGACATATTATCTCCAGCCGCTTTCTCAGTGACACTTGCAGTATCTACTCCACCGACCACAGCATTATCATTAGTGCCGTTCACCGTAATGGTGACTTGATGAGGTGTGCCATCGGCTGAATGAACGGTAATGGTATCAGTAGCGGTTGCGCCATTACCTAACGCTTGAACTGCTGGGTTAGTGTTATCTAAGTCGTAGGTCCAAGCGCCATTATCTGTTAGATGTAATGTACCTAAGGAGCCTTGGATATCAGTATTAGCAAAGTGTGCTTCACCGCTATCGGTATCAGTAATGGTTAATGTGCCAGTAGTTTGTAGTTGTGTCTCTTCTGTTACTGCGCCAGCACTTGCACCGCCAATTACAGCCGTATCATTGGTGCCATTTACTGTGATAGTCACTTGATGTGGCGTGCCATCAGCAGAATGAACAGTGATGGTATCGGTAGCGGTTGCTCCTTTGCCTAGCGCTTGAACGTTAGGGTTTGTATTGTCAAGAGCGTACGTCCAAGAACCAGAATCTGTCAGGTGCAGCGTCCCCATGTTGCCTACGATATCTGTGTTGGAGAAGTGTGCTTCGCCGGTATCTACGTCAGTGACAGTCAACGTACCAGAGGTTTGAAGTTGAGATTCTTCAGTCACTGCACCAGAGTTTGTACCGCCAAAGATGGCCTTGTCGTTAGTGCCATTAACCGTAATAGTAATTTGATGCGGCGTACCATCTGCTGAGTTGACAGTAATAGTATCAGTCGCTGTCGCGCCTTTACCTAAGGCTTGAACTTGTGGATTCGTATTATCTAAATCGTAAGTCCAAGTGCCGGTATCAGTTAAATGTAAAGTGCCTAATGTGCCTGCAATATCAGTGTTGGAGAAGTGTGCTTCACCAGTATCTACGTCAGTGACAGTCAGTGTACCTGACGTCTGAAGTTGAGATTCTTCAGTCACTGCACCAGAGTTTGTACCGCCAATGATGGCCTTGTCGTTAGTGCCATTAACCGTAATAGTAATTTGATGTGGTGTGCCGTCAGCAGAATGAACAGTAATGGTATCGGTAGCGGTTGTTCCTTTACCTAACGCTTGAACGGTTGGGTTGGTGTTATCTAAGTCGTAAGTCCATGTCCCCGAATTAGTGAGGTGTAAGGTGCCTAAAGTCCCAGCAATATCGGTATTGGAGAAGTGTGCTTGACCGGCATCAACATCAGTCACAGTCAGTGAGCCAGAGGTTTGAAGTTGAGATTCTTCGGTGACCGCGCCAGCACTTGTTCCGCTTATCACGGCTTTGTCATTGGTACCATTAATAGTAATTTTGATCGTCGACGGTGTGCCATCAATAGACGATACAGTGAAGGTCTCTTCGACCTTATCGCCGACATTCAATTGGTTAAACGCGCTGTTGGCGGTGAATGTCCAATGCCCATTAGCATCAATAGTCAGGTCGCCGTTGGTGCCAGTAAGCGAATCGGGTGTGAAAGTGTTATCTGGGTTATCCACGTCAGTACTGGTTAGTGTGCCTGAGGTGGTTACCGCTTTGTCGGTTTCATAGATGGCAACGGTCGCACTGCTGACAGTAGCTGCGTCATTAGTGCCATTTACTGTGATAGTCACTTGATGCGGCGTGCCATCAGCAGAATGAACGGTGATGGTATCAGTAGCTGTCGAGCCCTTACCTAATGCTTGAACGGTCGGGTTAGTGTTATCAAGATCGTACGTCCAAGAACCAGTATCGGTCAGATGAAGCGTACCAAACGAGCCTGCAATATCGGTACTTCCTGTGGATGAAGTAGCGAAGTGCGCTTCACCGGTATCCACATCCGTAACAGTCAGTATGCCCGAGGTCTGAAGTTGGGACTCTTCGGTTACCGCGCCGGCACTGGTTCCACTTATCACGGCTTTATCATTGGTGCCGTTAACGGTAATTGCAATTTGATGAGGAGTGCCGTCGGCGGAGTGGATGGTTATGATGTCTGTTGTCGCAGAGCCTTGACCAAGAGCCTGAACTTGTGGATTTTTATTATCTAGATCGTAGGTCCAATCGCCATTGTCTTTAAGGTGTAAAGTACCCAGTGTCCCCTTGAGGTCGGAATTAGAAAAATGCGCCTCTTTTGAGTCGATATCGGTGATGTTGAGTTGGCCTGAAACCGTTAGGTCTTTATCTTCAGTAACTTGGCTTGAGCCATTACTTGTCCCGATAGCGAAAAACGAACTTGGTGAATTTGCTGTACTACTCGTGATTACTGCATGGTCGTTGGTGCCATTGATCGTAACCATAACTTGATGCGCTGTACCATCAGCTGAGTGAACAGTGACGATGTCTGTCGCAGTTGAGCCTTGGCCAAGTCTTTGAACTACTGGGTTATTGTTGTCTAAACTGTATGTCCACGCACCGTCTTTGGTGATGCTTAGCGTACCGAAATTACTAGTCACTTGTGAGGCTTGAAAGTGGTCCTCTCCAAGATCAGAGTCCGTGACCGAAAGCTGCCCTTGAACTTGTGTCGTTAAATCTTCAGTTAACGTGCCAGCATCCACACCCGTAATTACTGCATTGTCGTCGTTCCCGCCAATCGTCATATCGATGGTTTGCGGTGTGCCATCTTTGGTGTGAATTGTGAAACTTTCATGCAGTGAAGTGGCTGCGGTTAAAGCTTGAACATTAGAGAGCGAGTTATCAACTTGATACTGCCAATGTCCATCAGCATCGATAGTTAATGAACCATATTTACCTGAGATAACTTCCGGTGTAACCGAACTTTCATTTTGGTCAGGGTCTATGACATCGATTTTGCCGTTCGCATGTAACAAGCCTTGTGAATCAATATTGTGATCTTCTGTTACGACACCTGTTAAGTCTCCAGAAATACTTGGCGTGTCTTGCTTACCTGTTACCGGTATCTGAACAATGATGCTCGAGCCATTAGATAGGTGTAACGCAAAATGGTCAGTACCTGGTTGGTGCTGATTTAACAGGATGTATTGAGGAGAATTTGGATTCAATACGAATGTGTATTGACCATTTGCATCAACATGAAGCTCTCCGTACGTACCTTTTATGACTTCTGGCATAAAGGTGACGGGTAAAGCGGGCGTCGTAGGCGCATTCGAATGAATCGGCTGACCGTTACTTCCTGAGGAGATAGTCGGCATCGATACCGAAGGAATGTAATGGACTTGCGGGTGAGAAAGCGTCGATAAATGATGAGAAGGAACCAAGTGAGAGCTCGAACCATGGGCGGCATGACTTGCACTTAAGGTGGAGTTTACGTCGCTGTCGCTCGTCTGAGCTTCTTGGAGAGCAACCGCTGATGAGTCCGCCTTGTTATGGTCACCGGTGACATCTTTTTCGGTCACGTTATTTGCGGTTACTTGATCTGCTGCGTCGCTGGAATTGTCTATACTTTCTGCAGCAGCGTGTTTAGCCAATGATGGCAAAATCATCATGAGTGACTGAAAAAGTGGGATATTCACTTTTAGATGTGAATGCAGTCTGCGCTTCTTTTTTTGTGTTGGTTTCTTTTGTTCTAGCTTGTTACTTTTCTTATTTTTGATTTCTGTATTTTTCTTGTTTGCTTCGACGTTTTTTTTGTTAGCCATTTTTATCATCCGTGAATCGTGGTTGCACTGTCTTAAGTAAAATACACAGATAGAGGTTTCGCTAGCTAATTGGATAATTTTTAAAGAAAAAACTGCAAAGTCGAAGAATTATCTCATTTTGATGAAAGAGAGGATGAATACTTTTTCAACGGTCAGGTAAATATCGGCACAATGGCATTGACCTTACCCTAAGGGGAACGTTTATAGTTGCGTTGTAAATTCAAAGGTAAACTATGACAAACACATTCCGAAAAACTTGGATTATTGTTTTCAGCATCATTGCGATGTTGATGTCTAGCTATGCCTCAAGCTCCTCAGCCTTGATGACTGAAGTAATGATGATGGAAATGGGGTCGAGCAAGTCGGCTTGTTACCACAGCGATACTTCGGTTAATGATTCAATGGCAGGGTGTCATGTGATGAGTGAAGAAGTACACGCTGAAGACTCTAACATGAGTGCCCATGCTTTGATGGCTCAATTCGATATGTCTTCAATGAGCGAAGACGGCAGTCCGATGATGGGTAACCATTGTTCGAGTGCCGATTGCTGTGCCTCAATGTGTTCTGCAAGTCCCTATCCAATCCAGGCTGTTCAAGCCGTTGATCAACTTTCCTTTTCATTAGCTCGTTTTCAATCGGTCACGATTGGCCAGAAAGTCGCACGCGCTCAATCTTTGCTACGCCCACCTTCCGCATAAATCTATATCTAAAAATACAGCTCTATCAGTTAGATAAACCTGATAAGCCATTCTTTTTTATGCGCTAATTAGCGCTAGATATGGACATTCACTGTGAATATGAAACCAACAACCTCTGTGTTTGTCATGAACACGAGCTTAGTGGTTGCTGCTGCCTTGCCCATAGCCTTGTTTTCAATTGCTACGCTCGCGGCTACCACGGCGTCAGCTTCAAATGCTCAATACATTTCAGCACATGATCAAGCAAGCTCGACGCAGCAACTCAATACACTGATTGAGATTGCTTTAAGCGAAGATGGAAATCGCAAACAGTACTTTGCTCAGTCTCAAGCGATGCGAGAAACGGGCATTGCCAGCTCGACCTTAATGGACCCAAAATTGAAAGTTGGATTTGGCGGTTTGCCTGTCGATAGCTTTCAATTTGACGAAGACCCGATGACCAATATATCGGTAGGGCTGATGCAGCAGTTTGAGCGTGGCGATACGCTTAACCTTCAACAGAAAAAGGCAGGCCAACAGGCAGATGCTTTAGCTTTGCAGGTGCAAGCAAGAGAATTGACGGTTGCGAATAGCATGACGCAGCTTTGGCTTGAGTTAGGTTATCAGCAAAAGGCTGAGTCGGTGATACGTCAAAATCGTCGTTTGTTGGTTGAGCTTGAAAACTATGTACAAACCAATTACTCGATTGGTAAAAGTGAAGCGCAAGATCTGCTTAATGCTCAGCTCCAAGTGAGCAAGCTTGATGAGAAACTTCAGGCAAACCAGCAGGTTCAGCGTCGTCTAATCTCTCAGCTTTCTGAATGGTTGGGTTCTGATTGGCTAGGCTCTCAGGTTCTTGATTCTCAGGGCACACTGAATGCAACTAACCAAATCGATTGGTCGTTGTTGGAAAGCAAATTAGCGACCAATATCGATTCATCCAAGCACTACCAGCTACTGACTGACCATCCTTTGGTTAAGATCTCCGATGTCAGTATTTCCTCCAATCAAACTCAGGTTGAGTTAGCAGAGCAAGCTTATACGCCACAGTTTGGGGTCGAAGTGATGTATGCACACCGTCAAGCCAACAACATGGCGGGTGAACCTGCTTCTGATCTGGTGAGTGCTTATCTGACAGTCGACATCCCGCTGTTTACAGGGAACCGACAAGATAAAAACTTATCGGCTGCTCAGTATCAAGTTGGTGCGGCTAAATCTCAAAAAGACACCTTACTTTCCCAAATGAACGCACAAGTGAACGCATTGCTGGTGGACAGATCAAATCTGATCCAGCGATTAGAGCGCTATCAAACGTCTTTGCTTCCTCAAACCGCAGCACGAATCAGTGCGGTTGAGAGGGGCTATCAAAACAATACCGCTCAGTTTAACGATGTCATTTTAGCAACGACCGATGAGTTGGTGCTTAAGTTAGAGCAACAACGTTTGATCACCGATCTCAACATCGTTAACAGCAAACTGGCGGCGTTAGTCAGTGGCTTTGAATACCAAGTAAACCAACCACAACTCAACTCAAGCGCAACTAAACACATAGCCAATCAATAAGGGAATAGACAATGAGTACAGTAAAAGTAGCAACAATCGCTTTATTGGTCGGTGGTGCATTGGGTTTTAGTGTGAATCACTTTGTCGTTGGGTCAGCACATAACATGTCAGCAATGGCAACGAGTACAGGCGCCGAAGTAAGTAAACAAACCAAGGATGAACCTCTGTATTGGGTTGCGCCGATGGACCCAAATTATCAGCGAGACAAGCCGGGTCAGTCACCTATGGGGATGGATTTAATCCCTGTTTACGCGGATGACTCAAGTGGTGTTAAAGATGAGCCCGGTACCGTGTTCATTGATTCGTCGGTAGAAAATAATCTGGGTGTCAAAACAGCGAAAGTTAAGTTCGAAGCGCTATCACCGCGCATTGAAACGGTTGGCTACGTGGCATTTGATGAAAGTGCGCTATGGCAAACCAACGTGCGTGTTTCTGGTTGGGTGGAAAAACTCTCTATCAACGCTGTGGGTGAGAAGGTAAACAAAGGTGATGTGCTTTTCACACTCTATTCTCCAGAGCTTGTTAAAGCACAAGAAGAGTTGATCAGTGCTTATAAAACGGGTCGTCAAGGTTTGATCAAGGGCTCGACTGAACGCTTAATTACCTTGGGTGTTGATAAGACTCAAATCCGCGCTATTACGCGTAAAGGCAAAGCCTCACAAACCATTGAAGTCAAAGCGCCAGCCGATGGTGTCATCGCAAGCCTGAATATCCGAGAAGGTGGTTATCTTTCACCTGCACAAGCGGTGATCAGTGCTGGTCCATTAGGCGAAGTATGGGTTGATGCTGAGGTGTTTGAGCGTCAAGCGCACTGGATCTCGTCAGGCAGCAATGCGGTGATGACGCTAGATGCCATTCCTGGCAAAGAGTGGTTGGGTAATGTCGATTACGTGTACCCAATCCTTGACCCAAAAACTCGAACCTTACGCGTTCGTTTGAAGTTCTCCAATCCAAATGGCGAGCTTAAGCCAAATATGTTTGCCAATATTGCGCTGAAACCCATTAGTGATGAAGCGGTTCTTACTATCCCAAGATCTTCGGTTATTCACTCCGGTGGTATGACTCGAGTGGTGATGTCAGAAGGTTCTGGCAAGTATCGCTCTGCTCGTATTGAGGTTGGTCGTGAAGCTGGCGAAAAAATAGAGGTGCTTCAAGGGCTAGAGCAAGGTGAGAACATTGTCACTTCTGCGCACTTCATGTTGGATTCTGAATCGAGCCAATCTGCTGATCTGTCACGAATCAATGGTTTTGAAGAAGAAGCCGAAACCGTATGGGCAAACGGTGAAATTTCCGATGTTATGCAAGGCAGCCGTATGGTGACGATTAACCATCAGCCAGTTCCTGAATGGGATTGGCCGGGCATGGTGATGAACTTCACCTTTGCGGAAGGCTTAGACATGAGTGACGTGCAACGTGGTAAGGCAATTGACTTTGAGATGAGAAAGACAGAGTCAGGGCAGTACGAGGTTGTGGATTACAAGGTCAACAAACACAAAATCGCTGGCGAAGTTTGGGTAACGGGTGACATCACCATGTTGATGGCAGATTTTGGCATGATCACCGCAAAACATCAGCCTGTCCCTGAGTGGAATTGGAAAGCGGGTGAAATGAATTTCCAAGCCAGTGATGAGCTTGATTTATCTGAGTTTGCCGAGGGTCAAACCATTCGGTTTCTAGTGGCGAAGCAGGGTTCTGATTATGTACTCAAATCTCTCGAACCGACGAATAGCACGGGTGAGGGCGAACTATGATCAATGCAATCATTCGCTGGTCTATTAGCAACCGCTTTTTAGTGCTGGTTGCCACTGTAGCCATCGTATTTGGCGGCTTATACAGCGTAAAGAATACACCGGTCGATGCTATTCCTGATCTGTCTGATGTTCAGGTAATTATCAAAACCAGTTATCCGGGGCAAGCGCCACAAGTGGTTGAGGATCAGGTGACTTATCCATTGACCACCGCCATGTTAGCCGTACCGGGTGCTGAAACGGTTCGTGGTTACTCGTTCTTTGGTGATTCCTATGTCTATATCATCTTCAATGACGATACTGATATGTACTGGGCACGTTCACGAGTGTTGGAGTACCTAAGCCAAGTTGCACCTAACTTACCTTCGAGTGCTAAGCCAACACTAGGGCCAGATGCAACCGGTGTGGGCTGGGTTTACAGCTACGTGTTGCAAGATAAAACTGGTCAGCACGACTTAGCGGAACTTCGTAGTTTGCAAGATTGGTTCTTGAAGTATGAGTTGCAAACCGTAGAAGGCGTGTCTGAAGTGGCGACCGTTGGCGGCATGGTGAAGCAGTACCAAGTACAGATTGATCCTGCCAAGTTACGTGCTTATGACCTAACGCTTCAGCAAGTCAACAAGGCAATCCAAGATGGTAATCAAGAAACAGGGGCGTCTGTTGTTGAGATTGCCGAAGCCGAGCATATGGTTCGTACAACCGGTTACCTCACAAGCATTGAAGACATTCAATCTCTGCCGCTAAAAGTGACCGACAAAGGTACTCCGTTGCTATTAGGTGACATTGCTGACATTAATCTTGGCCCGCAAATGCGTCGTGGTATCTCGGAGCTCAACGGTGAGGGTGAAGCGGTTGGCGGCGTTATCGTGATGCGCTTTGGTGAAAATGCCAGTGAAGTGATCGACTCGGTGAAATCCAAGCTCGCTGAACTGCAAGCTGGCTTGCCTGATGGTGTCGAGATTGTCGCGACTTATGACCGCTCTACTTTGATTGATTCAGCCGTTGAAAACCTTTGGAAGAAGCTGGCTGAAGAGTTCATCGTGGTCGCCGTCGTGTGTGCGCTGTTCTTGTTCCATATCCGCTCATCACTGGTTATCGCACTAAGTCTGCCTGTTGGTATTTTAGGTGCATTCATTGTGATGCATTGGCAGGGTATTAACGCCAATATCATGTCTCTTGGCGGGATCGCGATTGCGATTGGCGCCATGGTGGATGGTGCCATCGTGATGATCGAGAACGTTCATAAACACATTGAACGGACTCCGCTCACTGACAAAAACCGTTGGCAGGTGATTGGTAAGGCAGCAGAAGAAGTCGGCGCACCACTGTTCTTCTCCCTGATTATCATTACCTTGAGTTTTGTGCCTGTGTTCGCGCTAGAAGGGCAAGAGGGCAAGATGTTCTCGCCACTTGCGTTTACCAAGACGTATGCGATGGCGGCAGCGGCGGGTTTGGCTATCACGCTGGTGCCTGTGCTAATGGGTTACTTCATTCGCGGTAACGTGCTACCTGAACACAAAAACCCAGTAAACCGCAGCCTAGTGGCGATGTACAAACCGCTTCTGAACCTCAGCCTAAAATATCCAAAGGTGATGATTGTTATTGCACTTGGCTTAATGGCGTCTGCTTATTACCCAACCAGTAAGCTTGGCAGCGAGTTCATCCCTCCTTTGGACGAAGGGGATTTGATGTACATGCCAACCACGTATCCGGGCATCTCAATAGGTAAGGCTCGTGAGTTGTTGCAACAAACCAACAAGCTCATCAAAACCATTCCAGAAGTCGAAACCACGTGGGGCAAAATTGGTCGAGCAGAGACGGCAACCGATCCTGCGCCACTGACCATGATTGAAACGGTTATTCAGCTTAAACCGCGAGAACAGTGGCGTGACGGTGTCACTACGGAGTCTCTGCGTAAAGAGTTTGATGATCTGATTCAATTCCCCGGTTTGACCAACGCTTGGGTCATGCCAATCAAAACACGTATCGACATGTTGGCGACGGGTATTAAAACGCCAATTGGTATCAAAATCGCAGGCCCAGATCTGAGCGTGATTGAGGATATTGGCTCTCAACTTGAACCCATCCTCAATAGCGTGAGTGGTACTGCTTCTGTCTACGCTGAGCGTGTTGCGGGTGGTCGTTATGTGACGATAGACATCAAACGTCGTTCTGCTGCGCGATATGGCTTGAGCATTAAAGAAGTGCAACATGTTATTTCGACTGCGGTTGGTGGCATGAACGTGGGCGAAACCGTTGAGGGGCTAGAGCGTTACCCAATCAATGTCCGTTATCCGCAAAGCTATCGTGATTCTGTCGTTAAGTTGCAGAACCTGCCGTTAGTGACACCAAACGGAGCGCGAATTGCTTTGTCTGATGTTGCAGACATTCGCTATGAAGATGGACCGCCAATGATTAAGACGGAGAACGCGCGTCCTAATGGTTGGGTGTTCGTTGACATCGAAGGTCGCGACCTTGGTTCTTATGTGGCAGAGGCGCAAAAAATCGTTACAGATCAAATCGTCTTGCCTGCCGGATATTCACTGGCATGGTCTGGTCAATACGAATACATGGAGCGCGCCAAAGAACGTTTAAGTGTCGTTGTGCCAATTACCATCGCCATCATCATGTTATTGCTCTACCTCAGCTTCCGCCGTGTCGGTGAGGTGATGATGATTATGCTGACATTGCCACTCGCGATGGTTGGTGGCCTATGGCTGATGCATGTCCTCAATTACAACTTCTCGATTGCGGTGGGTGTGGGCTTTATCGCCCTTGCCGGGGTAGCTGTTGAGATAGGCGTCATTATGTTGGTCTACCTAAATCAAGCATGGCACTACAAAAAATTGGATGCGGAGCAGAACCAGCAAGCACTTCAGAGTGAAGACTTAACGGATGCGATTCGTGAGGGTGCAGGACTGCGTGTTCGCCCAGTGATGATGACAGTACTTACGGTGATTATTGGCCTCATTCCAATTATGTATGGCGAGGGTACGGGCTCTGAAGTGATGCAGCGAATTGCCGCGCCGATGATAGGCGGAATGGCGTCTGCACTGTTGCTTACCCTACTGGTGTTGCCTGCAATCTTTAAGCTCTGGAAACAGCGTGAGATTACGCATAACCAAAACGAGACAAACAAATAACTTATTGATTATTAGCCCTTACTTGCCAAAAAAGAGTGAGTAAGGGCGCACCACATGAACATGTGAAACTAACAAAAAAACAGAATTAAGCTAAGGAACGATCATGAAAAAGACACTTATTGCGATTGCACTGATGTTAACTACTGCAACGGCTTTTACTGAAATGGACCATTCGAATATGGACCACTCAAATATGGATCACTCGATGATGAAGAGTGGAGAGATGAATCATTCAAAAATGGATCACAGCATGATGAAGGATGGAAAGATGGACCATTCGAAGATGATGAATATGGATGGAATGATGAATATGGAAGGCATGTCTGAAGTGGGTATGCCTGCGACAGGCGCAAAGCCGGATAAAGTGGTTCATGTTCTGTTAAGTGACGATATGAAAATCACATTTAAGAACAAGGTTGATATTGAGCCGAACGACGTGGTGCAGTTCGTTGTGATGAACACGGGCAAGATTGATCACGAATTCTCGATTGGTTCTGCTTCAGAGCAATTAGAGCTCCGTGAAATGATGAAAAACATGGGTAATCACGCTCATGACTCGGGTAGCACAGTGACAGTTAAGCCGGGCAAAGCGAAGCAATTGTTGTGGCATTTCCATGGTGATAATAACGTAGAGTTCGCGTGCAATATTCCTGGTCACGCTGAAGCGGGTATGGCGAAGTCGATAACGCTTTAGGCATTATCTAATAGAGCTAGAAATAGCTGCTGGGAAAGTACTAAAAACAGAAAGCTAAAAGATAAGTCTTAGCTCATCGCGCTAGTTGAGACTTATCTTTCTTGGCCATTACTGTAATAGGATCGATGTTTCCAGTAGGTGGTGTGCTTCGCCGCTCAGGTGCGGTAGCTCTGCCATGATCTTTTTAAACTTGTCGTCGATTGATTCTGCTTCATTCAGCGATCGAAAAGCCAGTACAGCTTGTTCAGGCTCGCTGTTCACATAACCTTTCAATGTATCTAGCTGAATTTTATTGGCATTTTCAACTTTTGCTAAAGCGACATTAATTGCTTCGATGTTTATTGTTAACTCATTGCTTTTAAACATTTTTAATTATTTTTTGTTGTTGCTAATGCGCGCACATTACCACAACTGTTTTTTCGGATATTGACCAAGATTATTAAATTGGAACAATTTTGAAAATCGTTAAAAGCTAGACTGCAATATGTAATGGGAAAGGTTTAAGAAATTCGAAGCGATTTAAGGAGTTAATAGCGCTAGCTGCTTAATTAGCGTTGGTTGGTTAGACTTAACAAAATGGGTTTAAGCTATATGGATTAATGCTTATAGGTTTAACGAGCGGAGAAGTTTTTTGAATAGGGTATCGCTGGAAGAAAACACGTAACAAAACATAAGGAGGAATTGGAGCGTGCAGCGGGAATCGAACCCGCATCATCAGCTTGGAAGGCTGAGGTAATAGCCATTATACGATGCACGCACACTGTCTTAAGAGTAAGACTGAAACATCAAGAAGACTGGAGCGTACAGCGGGAATCGAACCCGCATCATCAGCTTGGAAGGCTGAGGTAATAGCCATTATACGATGTACGCACATCGTCTTAACGAGTTTGATAATGCCACATCTAACTGAAAACGAAACCTTTTTCTTTCATTTTTATTCTAAGTGCTCGCATAACCACCACTCCGCTAGTTTTTCCACCATGTTCGGCGCTTTTAGAGTGAATAAAATGTGACTAAACTCTCGTTAAACGTAGGGCGAGAAACAACAAAGAACCCTCCACTCTTTCTAAGACCCATTCAGTTGGATTTATAAACCTATTTTAGTGGTGTTTTCTCATCATAAAATCAACATAAATACAGGCAATTTAACCGTTAACATAAACTGATTTTCATTCGTATTTTGATGCCCAATAATAACAATCTGGATGCATTGTTTTAACTTGCCAGTCTGCCAAAGTATTCATCAAGCGAATCCGAAGCGGGTGGAGTTATAGGCTCCTCTAAGCGTTCGAAGGAAAAAGTAACGAATTTAGTTGATAATTCATGCAAAACTCTCGTCATTACGTCTATCGTTTGGTACATTTGCCGCACATTTTGTCTCCCCTAAAATTCCCATGCCTTCTCAGTTCCGAATTAACAAAATTGTTGAAATTGGTGACACTCTTCATCGCAGTGGTTGTGCTCCTTACAAGCTAGAGAAATACACCCAATTCTATGCAAAAAAGCATGGTGTTGATGTGATGATCCAAGCAACGCCAACCGCGATTAATTATCAATTTCCAGACGATAACAACGCCGTTATTCTTAAGCGTCTAAAGCCTGCTTCGATTAACTTGAGTTTGTTGGCCAATACCATCATTCGTATTAACCAACCGAGCAGTGAGCCTGTGCCAGAGCCTGTCGGTTACTCTAAACTTGTGACGGCACTGGCCAATATGGGTATTCCGCCAGCGTATCTGATGCTAATTGGCAGTACGTTAGAAGCGGTTGGCTTTTCTGCATTACTGGGTTTGATGGTTTGGGTATGTCAGCAAGTTCTTCATTCACGTCGCGCTATTGCGGTTGAATTCATCTCGGCACTATTAACGGGTATCTTCGTGGCATTTTTGGCAAGCACAGGGTTGCCGATCCCGGTGTGGGCGTTATGTATCGCTTCGATTGTCTTGTTTGTCCCCGGGTTATCCATAGCCAACGCACTAGAATGTTTGGCGTTTAATGATCTCGTCTCTGGTACCAGTTTGTTAGGGCAGAGCGCATTAACCCTGATAAAGCTGTTTGTCGGGATTATTATGGGGCTCAACATTGGTGAAGCGATATGGGGACAAGCGGTCTCCATTGACTATACGAATGCGGTTCCGACATGGATGCACATATCTGGTTTGGTGTTGATCTCGGTGTCGATTGGTGTGATGTTCAATGCGCGTCCTAAAGACATCTTACTTGGCTTGCCAGTGGCAGTTCTGGGTATGTGGGGGCCGTTCTATCTAGGCTTTGATAGTGGTTGGGTGGTAGGTACATGGGTAACCACCGTTTTGATTACTTTATACGGTACTTGGATTGCTAAGAAGATGGAGCTAACGGGCTCTATTTATATCGTGCAAGGGATCATCATTTTGGTTCCGGGTAGCCGAGTATTAGTAAGTGCCAGCCAGTCGGTGTTTGAACAATCGATTTTGCCTATTCCGAGTATTGGTTTATCGGCGTTATTCATGTTCTCTGCAATCGTGGCTGGGCAAATCACCGCTTACTCGATTTACTCACCAAAAGTCGAACGTTAAGCCGTTCCGCTTTTCAAATCTTTAAACAAACACAGCTTAGCGGCTGTGTTTGTTCGTTTCAGGTACTGATCTTTTTTACGACAATTAGCTCTCCGTAAAACTTGTTAGATTTATGCTCGCTAAGCCTGACAAGAGTCATTAAAATGGGGACAAATTCTATTTAAATGAAGTCTTAACGTATGTCTTTACCTCCTTGCCCGCAATGCCAATCTGAATATGTCTACCCAGACCAAAACAACCTAATCTGCCCTGAGTGTGCCTACGAATGGAACCCTGAAGAAGAGCGTTTAGAAAGAGAAGCTGCGCGTGTTAAGGACGTGAATGGCGTTGTATTGGAAAGTGGCGATAAAGTTACCTTCATTAAAGATCTAAAAATTAAAGGCAGTTCTTCTGTACTGAAAATCGGCACTAAAGCGGTAATCAGACGAATCAATGAAGGCAAAGATCATCAGTTAGATTGCAAGCTTGATGGTGGTGGTGAAATGCTCGTTACAGCGAAGTACGTTAAGAAGCAGTAGCGGCCAATGGTACTGATCTATCATTGCCGTTCAATAATTCTGACTGAGACATTGTCGTAAATCTTCAATAAGTTTACGTGGCTTCTCGGCATACTGATTCGCATATTAAACCGCAATAATTTCAGAGAATTAAGATGATCAGAGAATACCGTCCAACCGATATGGAAACCGTTTTAGATATTTGGTTAACCGCCTCGGTCAAGGCGCATGATTTTGTGGCTCCTGAGTTCTGGGAGTCGCAAGTGGGTAATATGCGCGACATATACATCCCTGCATCAATAACTTACGTGTATCAAATAGACGGTGAGGTTCGTGGCTTTTATTCGCTTTATGAAGGGATTTTAGCTGCGATCTTTGTGAGCCCGCAGCATCAAGGTTGTGGGGTTGGTAAGCAACTTATCCAACACGCGAAGCTTGAATGCCCGAATCTGTCTTTGAATGTGTATAAAGAGAATCAAGCGACCATTGAGTTCTACTTGTCTCAAGGTTTCTCTATTGTGAGCGAACAAGTTGATGAACATACAGGGCATCAAGAATACACCATGCACTTAGCTTAGACTTGATCGCTAAATCCGAAAGAGCAGTAACTAGGAATCGAAACTATATGGACATGGTCAAAGCTGATATTTCGTACTCAAGTGCCTTTTATCACTATGTGAATGCTTGCTCTGAGGATGGGTTAGAAATTTATACAGGTATTTCTGACAGTAGTGATACGTATTTAAAAAGGCGAGTCGCTTATTCAAAAGGTGAGGAACTGCCAGAAGGTTGGACGCCTGCTTCTACTTATTTTTGTGTCGAGTCTGGACGTATTCTTGGAGTGATAAGAGTTCGTCATGGCACCAGTCCGTACATTCACGATGTCATAGGACATATCGGCTACGAGACTTTGCCACAAGCGAGAGGGCGGGGTATCGCAAGTCATATGTTGTCTTGGGTTCAACGGCACGTATTGTCCGAAAGCGCTATTATTACGTGTGAGAGGGGCAATATAGCTTCGCAAAAGGTGATTGAGAAGTGCGGTGGACAATTCCTGAATACCTTTTACTCGGAGCAAGATAAACACGAAGTCTTACGTTACCAACTAGAACCAAAATGAACATTTAAGCGTGGCATTTTTGGGTTTTATCGGGGTTACTATGTCCCGGTTTAAACGAAAATGAAGCCATAGCCAATTATTGTTGGAGATATTTTGAAGTATTCGACAAGACCCGCTCAGTCATCAGATTATGAATTTCTGTTCGAGCTGAAAAAGGCGGCTGAATTTGAGCCAATCAAAGCTGTTTTTGGCTGGGATGAGCAAATTCAACGAGATATACACGCCGAAGAGTGGGCAGAAGAACGACCTGAAATCATTGAATATCAAAGCAAAGCGATTGGCAGTGTGTTGCTGCAAGACAAAGGCGACCACTTCTATTTTTGCCGATTCTTCTTGCTGCCTGAGTATCATGGAAAGGGAATTGGTAGCCAAGTACTGAAAGACTTCTTAACTAAGGCTGATTGCTTAACTAAGGCTGACAGCCTCAATAAACCCGTCGAACTATGCTATTTACAAGGTAATCGAGTTGGAGATTTGTATCTGAGGTTTGGATTTGAAATTACTTCGCAGAATGACCAGTTTGTTTATATGTGGCGGTCACCTGGCCAACATAGCAGATGTTAGATATAGCCTTTTAAAGTTATAGAACAAATAGTTTTATATCAATGTAACTAAGTCTTAATCGCTATGTCTTGTGGCGGCACACCGAAGGTTTTCTTAAAAGCATTGGTGAAATTAGAAGGGTGCTGATAACCCGCTTCATAGGCGGCCTCGGTGATTGAAACCAACCCTCGTTCTAAATGCTGGCGTGCGATCTCTAATCGTCTCAAACGGATGTAACCGTTGATTGTCATGTTGTATGACTGCTTAAAACGCCTTTGAATATTAGATACACTCATCGAAAAATGCTCAGCAAGCATTTTTAGGCTCAGCTCTTGGTCGAGATGAATTTCAATAAAGCAGATTACAGCCTCAATTCGTTCGTCATAACTTTGATGTTCAATGTTAGTTACACGTGTCGCTGGTTTTATTATTTTTGGTTTAGTTTGGTGAGCCAGACAGCAAGTTTGTGGTAGTTGATGCATCGAATTCTCAAGGATCTGTTGAGTTAAGGATTCTATATGCAACTTCTGATGGAAGTTATTGGGTGAAGAGCAAGTCGTCAATTCTTGTGTCAGCTTCCAGATTTCTTCCGTCACTTCTAATTGGAAGTTGGCATTATGTGTATTGATGAAGTTTCGGCATTTACACTCTTCGGTTACTCGAGATTCGAACCATTTTGGTTTGACTAAGATGTTAATCTTATTGAGTTTATTGCTTGCTGTCATCACTCGACGGAAATTGGCGGGTTTAGTGAGGTTGACCACCACACCTTGAGGTTGATGAGTGGCATCGAGATCAAATTCGAGATCATCGTAACCAAATGACAGCTTACCTTCCAAAAGAATGGTGATCAGAACTGAAGCGTGAGCGGTAGAGATTATCTTAGTATCGACGAGCTCAATACAGCGGCCACCGTGGACAAATATTAGTTCATTATATTGATAAGAAAGAAATTTCCCCTCAGCCAGTGATGTCTGTGTAGTTTGACCTTGTGTGACAATAATCTGCTTTTCTGTTTGCTCCAACTTTTTAGTCAGAGTGACTTTGCCAATTTTAGCTCGTTTAGACGTTACTTCACTCATTTGACCGTTCCTCATAACAGCTGTGCGTTTTTGCATAAGCAAATCATCTGTGCATTTATAGGTTACAACTCTATCATGATTGATAATTATTATCATTTACATCTAGGATTGAATCTATGGAAAGCCCAGTCAGATCAACAATTAAGCTTTCAGCCCTCTATATCGCAATTGCCAGCACGTTTAGTAGCTCTGTTATTGCCGAAGAAAGTACATCGCACTTCGATGAAGTTGTGGTTTGGGGAACGAAAGTCTCAAGCAACACTGAATCGATCATTGCAGATGACATGTCACTGAAGCAAGCTGACCATATGTCAGATTTGCTGCGCGAAATCCCCGGTGTTGATGTTGGGGGAACGCACTCGATCAACCAGCGAATTACGATTCGCGGCCTAAGCGAAACTGACTTAGACATTCGATTAGATGGCGCTTCTCAGCACGCCAACATGTTCCATCATATTGGTAATTTGACTCTTAACCCTGACATATTGAAATCAGCGGATATCCAAGTAGGTAACAACTCGGTGACGCAAAATGGGTTAGGCGGTTCAGTGCTGTTTGAAACCAAAGATGCCAAAGATCTACTTCGCTACGACGAGACTTTTGGCGCTCGTGTTTATGGCGGGTATGCCACGAATGCAAGCCAGCAAGGTTCACTTACTGTGTATGGTTTGTTGTCAGATAACGTCGATGCCATGCTTTACAGTCATTACATGAGCCGTGACAATTTTGAAGATGGTGATGGTACTGAAACCTTTGGCTCAGAAGGGGATGTATACAATATTCTAGGTAAGATTGGTTTTGAGCCAAGTGACTTACACCGTTTTGAACTCTCTTATGATATGTACCGTGATAACGGTGATTACAGTCCACGCCCTGATATGTCCGGTGGTACGAACGTGGGTTTGTCTAAAAACATCCTCATTCCCACCGATTACAACCGTGACACCATCACGGCCAGCTATGAGCTGCGTGGTGAAAGTCATCAAGGTAACGTGACTCTATACAACACGGAAACTGAGATTCAGCGAGATGAAAGTGTTATGGCACCACGTTGGCCTTCTAATCGCTTATCCAAAAACACGGCTAAAAACCAAAACTTTGGTCTCAACGCAAAGTTCCAATCCGATTATCGCCTGATGTCGTTTGATAACATCGCGACTTATGGCTTTGACTATATGGACAAGTCATCGAGCAGCTATTACGGCAGCAGCAAGTTTATGGACGAGTCAGCAATCTCTACAGCCCTTTTTGTTGAAGATCAGTTCTACTTTACTCAAGCATTCTCGGTCACGGCAGGGCTTCGTTTTGATGATTACCAACGTAAAGCAGAAGTTGGTAGCGAAGATTTTGACGATGTAACTTGGTCGTTGGCCACTCAATGGGATGTTACTCAAGATTGGACGCTGTTCGCGAGTACACGTTCGTTGTTCAAAGGCCCAGAGTTGATGGAGAGCTTTATTGCTTACCAAGATGTCGCTTATTTGGCTAACGATCTGAAGGCTGAGACAGGGCAGAACACGCAAGGTGGTGTCCGTTTCGATAAGCGCTTGGATAATCACTTTATTGGTGCCAACCTGACAGTATTCCAAACTAATATTGATGACTATATTGCCGAAAAGTATCAACGTGCAAGTAAGAGTTATTTGATTTATAACCTAGGTGACGTTGAGATAAAGGGCTTCGAGGCGAGCCTATCTTATGGCTACGAGATGTTTAACAGTAAGCTGTCCTATGCGCTTTCAGAGACTAAAAATAAAGACACAGGCGGTGCAGTCGCAGGTGGCAATGGTCGAAGTATTGATATGGGTGACAGCATTACGCTGACACTCGATTATCAGTCTGAAGCGCTTGAGACTATCTTTGGTTGGAATTCGATGTTTGTTAAAGACGAAGACAACGTATTCGATGGTCAGCCGATCAAAGAAGGCTATGACGTTCATAACCTGTTTGCTCAGTGGGTGCCATCGAATCTTGATGGATTGTCTGTCACCTTTGGTATCGATAACGTGTTTGATGAGCAATACACCTCACACGCTTCTCGTTCAGGTACGGCAAGAGGCTTTACCTTGGATGACTATGAACCAGGCCGTAACTACAAGCTTTCTGCTGCTTATCAGTTCTAGAGAAGGCTTTAGCGTTTAGGTTTGGTTAGCGCAATAAACTGGCGGTCGTAGAGATCCGGAAGGGGTATTGCTCGAAATTGAAGTTATCCGTTTAAGTCATTCTAGTGAAAAGAAAAGCGCCTCTCGAGCAAGGAATCGAGAGGCGCTTTCGCCTTATTTGTTATTGTGGGAATCACTCAATAGGCAAAGACAGCACACCACAATTGAGTTCTACTTGGCTCAGCCATTCTGTTGGAATCGCTCCGTCTTCTTCGTAGAAACACGCCGCTAATACCGCGCCAATCACAATCGCACGCCCGCAGCTGTCACCGCCACATAAGATATTGTCTCGAATACCTTGTTTATAGCTCTGAGCACCCGCAATGATGCGAATTAGCAAGGGAAATGCGGCACTCAGTTCACAATGCAATCCAAACTTCTTCGCGGCATCTGTTATTGAAAGCTCAGGTTCAGCCAATGCTTCATCGATTTGATCATGTATAAATCTGCTGCAAGTTTGTCGCACCATTTCTACGGACTGTAATGGTGAGTTGCCTTGAATCGCTGCTTGAATCAACAGGGTGATGGCTTGCGCCCATTCCACGGCTTTGTCGTTGTTGTTGGTCACTCGTACCGCGCTCTCTACCATCGCTGGTAAGGTGTGAGAGGTATAAGTACAGGCTACTAATGGAATGATCTTTGAAACTGCGGGGAGCTGCGTATCGTCTGCGCCACAGGCAGTAATCGGGGCGCCCTCTAGTTCTAATTGATGGATGTTCAGCAAGCTCATGCGCGTCGCTTTATCAATGTAGCCTTGCCAACTACCACCGAAATCAAACCATTTGCGGAAATGTTGAATATAGCTCGCTTCATCGTATTTTTGGTTGTCGACTAAACTATCGACCATCGCCAATAACTGAGCACCGTATTGCGAGTGCTCACCGGACGTTTTTCCTTGGTGCGCAAAGTAGCCTTTGTCTTGATAATCGAACTGATTCGGTGAGCGAAATTCTGGCTCGAAACCAGCCACGTGTAAGATCCTCTCTTGGTCATACAGCCAGTGCAACCCCATGGAAGCGGCGTCTCCAACCAATGCGCCGACAACGGCGTAAAAAGCTCTTTCTTTATGATTGTCCATGTTGAGTGATGTCCTTGAGAAGAATCAACGTAGTTCGATATGTTAAGTATAGTGATTAAACGAGTTTTTTGCTGTGTTTCTAAGAGGGAATATGAAGGGATAAATCCCGATTGGTCAATAGCTTAAACCAATCAGGTGAACTTGATAAGGGAAAGGAATGGTCGGGCGAGTCGGTACTATTAATTAATGACGTTACTGATGGTTAAGGTAAGCACTAGAACGTTGTTCAATCACTTTGAACAGACGCGAAAGCGCAAAGCATAAAGCAAAATATACGAAGCCTACAATCAGCCAGATCTCGAAGACCAACCCCGATGAGTTTGCCATCTCAGTACCAACAAACGTCATCTCTTGGATCGAAATCAGAGACACAATCGACGTGTCTTTAACCAAGGAGATTGCTTGGCCTGCCAATGGTGGGGTGATGGCAGTTAATACTTGTGGGCCAACCACAAATCGATACTTAGACAATGCAGACAAGCCAAGCGAATCGGCCGCTTCCCATTGGCCTTTAGGAATACCTTCTAAACCCGCTCGAATCACTTCCGCAATATAAGCAGAAGAGAGCAAGCCAATACAGATAACACCAGACGCTAAGTTTTCCCAAAGGTTAGCTGGGCCGAACAGGAAACCTTGAACAGCGTTAATCTCGCCATTATGTTCACGTAAGATACTTTCTAAACCAAGTAATGGAATCAGTTGGTTAGAAACGAAGAAATAGAAGATGAAGACAAACACCAGTGGCGGAATATTTCGAACCAACTGGATAAAAATCAGTGCAGGCGTTCTGAAGAAAGCAATCTTGGAGTGCCTTGCAACACCGAGTAATGTCCCAAAAGAAAGAGCTAACACCATGCTCCAGACACTCAAGCGCAGTGTAGCGATCAAACCTTGAAAAAAGTAGGGAATACTGCCTTGAGAAGGTGGAATGAAAATTAGGGTAAACGCATCTTCCCAGCGCCACTGGTAGTTGATACCAACAGCAGAACGATAATAAAGCCAGCCTGCAAACACACAAATGACAGCGAGTAACACGCCATCTAAAAGGTTAAGGCGTTGATACCAAGGCTTCATATAAACGTTGGGCTTAGGTGTTGTTAATGCGCTAGTACTACTCACGTCATTCCTGTTTAAACAATAATAATTAGTAGGCTGTCTTGTTGAGTTTTAGATCATCAATAAAGCGAATCAAGTTGCCGATGAGAAGGCAGTGCAGACAACGCACTGCCTCGATTCACTAGCAAAAGTTCTGATTACTGACCTTGAGCAATCTGGTCTTGCCAATCTAGAGTAGAGAACCAGTACTCGTAACGCTCTTTCAACCAACCATCTTCAGTACGTGCTTTGATCCATTCGTTGAAGAATTCTGCCTTGTCAGTTTCACCTAGGCGAACTGCAAATGCTTCGTTACCTTTTGATAGACGCTCTTCAAATGGAATAAATAGCGTGTCTGCGTTTTTGATCGTTTCGTGTTCTGGTTTCGGGCTAGACGCGATAACCGCGTGTGCGTTGCCGTTCAATACTTCTTGGAATGCTTGAGCATCGTCATCGAACTGTAGAACTTTCGCTTTAGGGAAGGTTTCACGAGCGACTTGAACCGTGAATGCTCCACGACGTGCTGCAATTTTTACGCGGCGAGAATCAAAATCAGAGATCTGAGTAAAACCTTCCGCTAGCTCTTTGTTAGCCGCCAGTTGAACGCCAGAGTGCGAGTAAGGTTCAGTGAACAATACGCTTTTGGCACGAGCTTCAGTGATAGACATACCGCCGATGATTACATCAAATTTTTTCGATAATAGAGAAGGGATAATACCGTCCCATGCCGTAGGTACAAATTCGACTTTCCAACCAGAATCTTCGGCAAGGCGTTTCGCCACGTCGATTTCAAAGCCAACGAGATCGCCTTGTTTGTTACGCATCGCCCAAGGAACAAATGTCGACATACCAACGCGCAGTGAGCCACGTTCGTTGATTTTATCGAGGTTAGGCGTTTCAGAAGCAAGTGCAGGCAAACTTACGGCAAGCGCAAGTAGGGCTGTAATCGCGGTTTTAAATAGCTTCATGCTGATAAATCCTTATTGTGTTCGCCAGTTAGCCCCGAGCTTATGCTCAAGCCAAGCAGCAACGGCAGAAAGTGAAAGTGTAAGAGCAAGATAAATGATCGCCACAGAGAACCAAATCTCGAATGGCATCGCGGTTTCAGAAACAATGTTTCTGGCTTCAGTCGTCAGGTCAAAAATAGCCATGACACTCACAATTGAAGAGTTTTTAATAAGAGAGATCACTTCATTGGTCAAAGGTGGCAAGGTGCGTTGCACCACCTGAGGAAGAATCACATCCCAGTAAGTATAGGTCTTTGATAAGCCCAAGGATTGAGCTGCTTCAAATTGTCCTCTCGCAATACCATTTAAACCGGCACGAAATATCTCGGCGGTATAAGCGCCTTGGAAAAGTGCCAAGGCTAAAACGGCAGTGCTAAAGCGATCGAGCCCTAATACGGGGCCAAATACAAAATAGAGCAAATAAATTTGTACTAATAACGGCGTGTTACGAATCAACTCAACATAGCTGGTGGCTAAGGTGCGTCCAACCACAGAATTTGAGTTCCTCAATAGCGCCGTCGTTAAACCAATGATCAGCGTAGCAACCAAAGAAATCAGAGAGATATTGATGGTAACCAGTAGCCCTTCAACTAATTCTGCAGGCCACCATTCACCATCTTCATAGAAAGCAATATAGTCCGGCACACGCTCCCATTGCCAGCTGTATCCCATGGTTTGTGCGCCAGAGTCGAGAATCCAAACAACAGCAGCCACCAGTACAACAATCTGTACCAAAGCAGATAGGGCGGGTTTAATAATTCGAATCAACATCAATAAGTCAGGATCTGATTTAGGAACGCTTGAGTACGTTCATGTTGAGGGTTTTCAAAGAGCGCTTGTGGCGTATTCGATTCCACAATTTGTCCTTCATCCATGAAGATAACGCGGTCGGCCACTTGTTTCGCAAAGCCCATTTCGTGGGTCACACACACCATGGTGATACCTTCGCTCGCCAGTTCAACCATCACGTCGAGCACTTCGTTGATCATCTCCGGATCAAGCGCTGAAGTCGGTTCATCAAAAAGCAGTAATTCAGGCTTCATGCACAGCGAACGGGCGATAGCTACACGTTGTTGCTGACCGCCAGAAAGTTGTACTGGGTATTTGTTGGCTTGTTCAGCGATGTGTACGCGCTCGAGATAGTGCATTGCAAGCTTCTCGGCTTCTCGTTTGCTTTTTTTCAGCGTACGTATTGGAGACAGAGTTAGGTTCTCAAGCACAGTAAGATGGGGGAATAAATGAAAGTGCTGAAACACCATTCCGACTTGGCCCGGTGTGTTGAATTTACTCGGAAGTACTTGTTCTAACACGCAAAGCTCGCCACTTTCGAACGGTTCTAGCTGATTGATACAACGGATTAAAGTTGATTTACCCGAACCTGATGGCCCGCAAATCACCAGTATCTCTCCTTGTTCAATCTTTAAATCGATATCCTTTAGGGCATGAAAATCACCATACCACTTGTTAAGTGACTTAAACTTAACCATTTCCTTGAGATTGTTCAAATCGTTGTTCATACCTAATAAAGAGACAGGTTTACCTTAACAATATAGAAATATGATTGCACATTAAATTAAGGACTTATGAGAATTTAATAGCATCTTGTAGGGCAAATTAAAAAGCAGCGCCTGATTTGGACGCTGCTTGAGGATATACGCAAGGGCAAAGAATTTGGTTCAGTTTCACGGAATAAATTCTTAGATTATGGTGATTTTCTTTAGAACCTTGTTTTTCTTGCTCTAATTTTGACCGCTATTGAATCGCAGACTCTAGAATCTCACGTGTTTTCTCAGGTGTGATTGCTTGGTTTTCGCCAAGCTCTAGGTAACCGTGTGATTCAAGTTGAGCAACAACGTTGTCGATTGCTGCCGCTTTAGTTGCTTCGTAACCGTCGAACATAGTTGCAACGTCTAGGCTGTGGTAGAAGGCTTCGATTGCAGCAATAGTGCGCTCGGCTAAATCAGCACCCGCTTCTAGGCCAAATACGTTGCGACCCATTTGCTCTAGCTTGCCACGCTTCGCTTCGATTTGATTACGAAGTAGTGAAGGTTGAACAATCGCAAGAGAACGTGCGTGGTCTACGTGCCATAGTGCTGTGAATTCGTGGCCAATCATATGTGTTGCCCAATCTTGAGGAACGCCAGTACCAATCAGGCCGTTAAGCGCTTGGTTTGCAGTCCACATTAGGTTTGCACGCCATGCGTCGTTGTCACGCTCGTCGTATTGCTTACCCAGTACAAGTAGGTTCTTAAGCAGTGTTTCTGCGTAACCGTCTTGAACCATCGCGTCTGTTGGCATTGTGATGTATTGCTCACATACGTGAACCCACGCATCAACTAGACCGTTGATCAGTTGGCGCTCTGGCAGAGACTTCATTACGTCTGGGTCCATAACCGCGAACTTAGGTTGTACTGCAGGGTTCATGAACGCCAGTTTCTCTTGAGTCTCTTTACGAGTGATTACAGCACCCATGTTAGATTCAGAACCTGTCGCAGGGAGTGTCAGTACAGCACCAATAGGGGTTGCTTCAGTAACTTGGTGTTTGCCCGCTAGGATATCCCAACCGTCGCCGTCGTATTTAGCTGCCGCAGCAACGTATTTAGAACCGTCGATTACTGAACCACCGCCAACAGCGATAATGAACTCTACGTTTTCTTCTTTAACAAGAGCGACGGCTTTATCTAGCGTCTCTTTGGTTGGGTTAGCTTCAACACCAGCGAACTCAATCCAAGCGTGATCCTTTAGAGAAGCGACAACTTGGTCGTAAACACCGTTGCTTTTGATTGAACCGCCACCGTAGATGACTAGTACTTTCTTCGAAGTATCAACCGCTTGGCTGATAGCGTTGATTTGGCCTTGGCCGAAGTGGATAACTGTAGGGTTAACATAAGTGAATTGCATTAGAGATTCCTTGTGTAAAGCTCAATTTGTTATTTTATTTGATTGCTCAATTTCTATATTTGCATATTAGTACAGTAATCTAGGGTGATGAAGAGCTGATTCTCCAAATAAATTGCCTATTTCTACAAAATTGATATTCTTTCTCTGCTTTAGCTTACTTACTCTTAGCACTTGGAATGGAAAGTCGCCACTTATGAAAACACTCGCGCAGTTGTTACAGTCTTATGTAGAACACAAAGGTTGGGATGATCTCGAAGGGATCAGAGAAACTGAAATTGGCGGTGTGTGGTTGTATAGAAGCAGTGGCGGGAATCAACGTCAGCCATTCACTTACCAGTCGGGTATTATCATGCTCGGGCAGGGCAAAAAGAACATCTATATTGGCGACAGACCCGTTACTTACGCTGCTGGTGATTATCTTGTGGTAGGCGTGCCAATGCCATTGGAGTGTGAAGCCTTACCTGTAAATGGCGAACCATTGCTTGGTTTGTCGATAAGCATCGATTCTCAGCGCTTGCACAGCTTAGTCAAAAAGCTGGAAGACCAAGGCTTTCTAGAGAGCTACTGCAACAAGCACAAGCAGAATTCGAGCGGCTTAGAATCGACGCCAATGGAAGAGCAAATGCTGGAGAGCTTTACTCGATTGGTCAAAACTCTACATTGTGACATTGAAGCCAATATATTGGGCGATGCCATGGTCAGCGAAATTGTCTACCGCGCCCTAACCGGTTCAGAAGGGCGTGTGCTGTTTGATTTAGCTCATCATGACGGCCATTACGCACGTGTCGCTAAAGCGCTGTCTAAAGTGCATGAAGAGTACGACCAAACCATCACTGTTCAATCGCTTGCCGACGAAGCCAACATGAGCGTGTCTGCCTTCCACAATGCATTCCGTAATGTCACCTTTGAATCTCCTCTTCAATATTTGAAGAAGGTAAGACTCAACAAAGCCAAAGAACTGATTCAGCTAGAAGGCCTTCGCATCAGCGATGCTGCTCGCCGAGTCGGCTACTCCAGTCCATCTCAATTCAGTCGTGAATTTAAGCGCCATTTCAATACCACGCCGAGAGCGGTTTAGTTCTTCTTTCAACGAAACTATCTGTTGATAGCTATGGTGTTGAGAGCTATGGTGCCAAAAGCTATGGTGTCGATTGCTCATCGTTGACGCCATCGTGATTCCTGAAAGTCCCATGTCTTGGCTGAACAACCATACTTCTCATGTCATCATCCCTGAGTCTCATATTTGTTGAATTATATGAGTAAATGTATCTAATTATAGGCATTGTCAGATTGTAGGTATTTGATTCTCGAATATATTATTAACGTACTTATATAAAATAATCTCTCGAAAATAATTAATTAAATAGCCTAAGAGTTTATGCACGGGTATAAGGGGTAAAGTTACTAACCTAGCTAGTAATGGAGTTTTAGTGTGAACAACCTATCAAATATCATCTAAATTTTGTAAATTACCCATCGAATTATCTGAGAGAGTATTCAGGATTATTGAATAGACTTAAAATTAAAGAGAATTTAGCAGTTGATAAAGCCTAATGTGACGGATAATTAGTCGCTTGATGACTAATTATCCTGTAACTTGCTGATTTATAGTCAACTGAGAGTCTGATGTATATCACGTTTACCCTAAAATAATTCACTTAACATGGCGCTACTTTAATCATTCTTTCCAATACGATTGTTAAATATAAATACGTATTCCTATATTATTAAAAGGATAATTCCGATGAGTAGCGATATCATTAAAATTTCAAGAAATACTGAAAATGCACCAATTAATTCTGTATCTACACAAACGGTCGCTTTTTCTCATTATAATAACTTTTCTGCTCAACTGCCTGTTGACCCTAAAACAGGTGAAATAGTTATTGGAGATATTAAAGATCAAGCAGCACAATGCTTAAATAATATTAAGGCCATTGTTGAAAGCATCGACCATGTTATGGATGATGTTGTGAAGATTAATGTTTTCGTTAAGAATATTTCTGATATCGATGCTATCGATGAAGTTTACGCAAGCTTCTTCAACAACAGCCTGCCGACACGTACAGTCGTGGGTGTAGCTGCGCTACCGAACAGTGACGCTTTAGTTCAAATGGATGCTCTTATTTCAAACGGCGAAGGTACTAAACCACAAGCACCTTGCGCACTAGTTAAGGTCTCAAGAAATACAGACAATGCGCCTCAAAGTGCTGTATCGACGCAGACAGCGGCTTTTTCTCACTACAACAACCTTTCGGCTCAATTGCCTATCGATGTAAATACAGGTGAGTTGATTTCAGGTGGTATCACAGAGCAAACGACACAATGTTTAGCAAACATTAAAACGATTCTAGAGAGTATCGGTCATGTCATGAATGATGTGGTTAAAACCACTATCTACCTTAAAAATGTTGAAGATGCAGAAAAGGTAAATGAAGTTTGCGCTAAGTTCTTCCCAAGTTATGTACCAGCGCGAACGGTTGTTAATGCTGCTGAACTACCAATGGGCGCTTTAATTCAAATTGATACATCCGTTTCACATGGCGACGGTACACCGCCGCAATTACCAGAAGACACTCGCTTGTTGGTTATTGAAGCTAATAATACTGTCGATGCCCCTTTCATGGCTTATTCGCACACCGTTGCTTTCTCTCACTACAATCATATTTCTGGTCAACTACCTTTAGACCCGAAAACTAATGAAGTGGTTGCTGGTGGTGTAAAAGAGCAAGCGGAACAATGTTTGAAAAATATTAAGGCGATCATTGAAAGTGTTGGTCATAGTATGGACGATACAGTGAAAATCAATATTCAGCTTAAAAATGTTTCAGACATTGATACAGTGAACGAGGTCTACACAACATTCTTTAATGCTGAATTACCGGCAAGAACGGTGGTTGGGGTTTCAGAGATTTCTATGAATGCTCTAATTCAAATTGATGCAGTCGTTTCTAACTGCGAAGGTACACCACCACAAGATGTTATTGCTTAAACATAATTAAACCCACTTCAAACTAAGCGGTCAGATTGTCGGTGATGATCTGATCTGCTCCTTCTTTAAATTGTCGGCTTGTGCCGAACACTCTCATACCGTTAGAAATAGTTAGTTAAACGTTTAGCTAGCCTGAGCCCGAAGAAATGATCAATACTGGTGATTCGAACTACTGCTTGTCGAGTAGATATCGAAGATTTTGAACTGTATTGGAGATGCTTTTGAAAAAGTCATTAATTGTACTGGCGTTAGTTACTACATCTTGTTTCGCTGTTGATGATGAAGACCCTTGTAACGTTGAACGTGGAGGGGTTACTGCGGGTTATCTGTGTGTCGAAGAGAAAATGAAAGTAGCAAACATCGATCTCAATAAAACATATCAAGAAGCCATTATGCGAATAGTCGAGGAAGAAGCCGAATTGCAAAAAATCGAGTTTCACATCGTTCTAGAAGAACCTTTCCGAAGAGCTCAACAAGCTTGGTTGAAATACAGAGACGCAGATTGTGAATTTATAGGTCAAGCGTATACGCCTTCCGTTTGGGCCGGGG
The DNA here is from genome assembly GCF_041439605.1 of Vibrio sp. 1F169. Classification (NCBI taxonomy): domain Bacteria; kingdom Pseudomonadati; phylum Pseudomonadota; class Gammaproteobacteria; order Vibrionales; family Vibrionaceae; genus Vibrio; species Vibrio sp. 1F169. Next base: position 40,908 of record NZ_JBGOOI010000040.1, read on the forward strand.
TTCAAATCGAAGAGTGTAAGCTAAGAATGATTTTAGAGCGTATCGAGTATTTTGAAGGTATCTATTCAGTTCCAGATTGAAGAAGCTTAAACTTGATTCTGGGTAATTAAGTTGGGGTTCATAGAAGCGATGTACCAAGAACCGAAAATAGAATTAGAATGTGAGAAAGAAAATTAAGTGTATGCAATTTCGAGTTATTTTATTGTTGTGCCTAGCGATAGTGGGGTGTTCATCTAATCAAGAGCTAACACCTGATCCGACAACTATCACGCTTTTTTATGGTGAGACGTCGATCTCGGCGGGTGTGTTAGAAGATAAAACATTTAATTCGGTTCTAGCCGATAGAAGAGAGAGTGTTACTCTCTCGGGCTCACTATCAAAGCAAAACTCAGGTTACTTAGTTGATATCTTAGTGATCAGAGAAAATAGAGCACCACGTTCAAAGCGCCAATTAAACACCTTACTTCTTATGAAGCCGGGAGAATTAGTGGATGTTGGCGGTGTGAACAATGATGTGTTCAGAGTCATTCTAGAGTAACAATCCCGAAGTAATCAATTAATGTGAAATTTTTCTTTACCTCAACCTAACTTCAAGTCTTAAGCTTCTCTTACCCAATAAGAAGGAGCTTATTATGCAAAATAACTACGTAAAAGAACTCGCCGTTAAAACTTACCAAGAAGAACTTCAGAAAGAGTACGTTAAATCTAAAGCTAGACCATTCCACGGCCCGAGTTTTATCGGCGGCGTACTGTTGTCAGTCGTGTTGGTTGGGTTGTTTTATTGACTTGAAAGCGTACAGGCCATTGAGATAACTTACTGCAGGATACTAATAGCCTAATTGTTGTGAAAGCTAAAATAATCAGAGGTATCGAGATAAACATAGTAACCTTAATTGCGTTATCTTCTACCGATGATTTGGCAAACTCACAGTAATACTGGCCAAATATATCCAGTGACTACCCATTCGACAGTAAATTAGTGTAATTACACTAAACTATTCATTGCAGATTGCCTTGACCAGCCTTTATGTAGCTTTACTACCTCAGTGCTGATTTGTACTGGATGATTCTGCTAATACCTACAACAACGTTAGCTGTTGACGACTTTACGTCGCTATGAACTATGACTCTTCGTTAGTTTTCCTAGCATCAATTATTGTTCAGTTAATTATGCAGAACGACTCCCTCTTTTATTTAGTTTTATCCATCAAAATGTCCTGCTCTCCTTTCAATGGAGATTTCCCATCTATTCAGATAGTTGAGGTTAGGATTAGGTGTTTGCGTTAGGACTTAACTTACCCTCTAGCGTGCATTTGATTAAATTTATGGTTTGTTTCACTTCCAAACAGATTGGTTTCATCAAGGGTATGGGCTTTGTTGCGTAATTAAATTTAAAGATAGAACAACCCCGTTTCGCGTATTTCT
>NZ_JBGOOI010000041.1:0-41363 GCF_041439605.1 Vibrio sp. 1F169
GACTACTTCTTCTTGAAGATAAAAGCGGCTTTCCCCGGAAAGCCGCGATGAACCAAAAAAAAGCCCAAACCAACGCGGTTTGGGCGGATACAAGTATAGGAGTTAATAAGGAAAATGCAGTAATTAAGAAAACAGTGAGAAACAAGTTTGACGGCCTGTTAAACATCTAAATACTCTGTTTTCTACTTAATTTATGACCCTCGATTACCATTTCAGTTCCCCAAAAATTCATTAATTTTCTCTTTTTAATTAAACGCGTCTCTATTCAATCGCTTAGAACGTAATGCTTACAACTGGTACGACCAATTTGTGAAAATGTGATGTTGCTTGCTTGTTAAATAAATGTTCTAAGCGTATATTTCAAACAGTTGTTTAATACGAGTGATTGAAATGGCACCAAGAAGTACAACCAAAGACAAAATCTTAGATGTGGCTGAAGGCTTATTTGCTGAGCACGGTTTTAATGACACCTCTTTACGCACGATTACGAGTAAAGCCAATGTCAATCTTGCTTCAGTGAACTACCACTTTGGCGATAAGAAGACTCTGGTTCGTGCGGTACTCAATCGTTACTTAGAAGCATTTATGCCAGCATTGCAAGATGCACTAGTGAACTTAAATTTGAACGAAACGTATTCTATGAGTGACGTGTTTGAGTCTTTAAGACAGCCACTAAGGGCACTCAATGATGTAAGGCCAAATGGTACGAGCCGATTTATGTTACTCATCGGTCGAGGCTATACAGATGTGCAAGGCCATTTGCGTTGGTTCATTACTACTCGTTATAGCGAAGTACTGACTTTGTTTACCAACTCAGTAATGAAAGCTAATCCCAACCTCACTCAAGAACAGTTATTTTGGCGATTGCACTTCACCCTAGGGACTTGTGTATTCACCATGGCATCTAGCCAAGCTCTAATAGAAATTGCAGAGAATGACTATGACAGAAAGATAGATGCTAAGGCAGTGGTCGATATTCTTATTCCATATTTGGCCGCTGGCATGTCAGCAAAAGAATAAAACAATAAAAAGCAAAATATTCACAAACAATATAGTGAACAAAAGGATCTGAACTATGAGCTCTCTAAGACAAAAATGGGTAAGTGACCCAGCTTTTAAACTCTTTAAAAAAGTACTACCACCCCTATCTAGCACCGAGAAAGAAGCGATGGAAGCGGGTAGCGTGTGGTGGGACGGAGAGCTGTTTTCTGGTAAACCAGATTTCACTAAGCTTCACCAGTACCCAAAACCTCAGCTGACAGCAGAAGAGCAATCGTTCATGGACAATGAACTTGAAACTTTGCTCGCTATGCTCGATGACCACAAAATTGTCAAAGAAGACCGAGACCTTCCTGAGGAAGTATGGAACTTTTTACGCAAAGAGCGTTTCTTCTCGCTAATTATCGCGAAAGGGTACGGCGGCCGTGAATTTTCGGCGCACGCCAACTCTACAATCGTAACTAAGATTGCAACGCGTAGTATCAGTACCGCGGTTTCGGTAATGGTTCCAAACTCTCTTGGCCCTGGTGAGCTACTGTCTCACTACGGAACTCAAGATCAAAAAGACTACTGGCTTCCACGTCTAGCTGACGGTACAGATATCCCTTGTTTCGCACTAACAGGCCCTGAAGCAGGTTCTGATGCGGGTGGTATCCCTGATGTCGGCACTGTGTGTATGGGCATGCACGAAGGTAAAGAGACACTAGGCATCAAGCTTAACTGGAACAAGCGTTACATTACGCTAGCACCAGTGGCAACGGTACTTGGTTTGGCTTTCAAACTGCACGATCCAGAAAAACTACTGGGTGACAAAGAAGACATCGGTATCACTTGTGCGCTTATCCCGGCAGACCACGAAGGTGTTGTGATTGGTGAGCGCCATGATCCACTTGGTCTTGCGTTTATGAATGGTCCAACACGCGGTCACGATGTATTTATTCCTATGGAATGGCTAATCGGTGGCGCAGATTACGCAGGTAAAGGCTGGCGTATGCTGGTGGAATGTCTGTCTGCAGGTCGTGGTATTTCATTACCCGCACTTGGTACGGCGATGGGCCACCTAACAGCGAAAACGACCGGCGCATATGCTTATGTTCGTAAGCAGTTCGGTATGTCGATTGGTAAATTTGAAGGTGTTGCAGAGAGTTTAGGCCGTATTGGTGGTTTAACGTATCTATTAGAAGCGACTCGTACACTGACAACCACTTCACTGGATATGAAAGAGAAGCCGGGTATCGTAACGGCTATCGCCAAATATCACATGACAGAGATGGCTCGTACTATTCTGAATGACTCAATGGATATCCATTCAGGTCGTGCAATTCAAGATGGCCCAATGAACTACTTGGCTGCGCCTTACCTAGGTATTCCAGTTGCTATCACAGTAGAAGGTGCGAACATTCTAACTCGTAACCTGATGATCTTCGGTCAAGGTGCGACACGTTGTCACCCATACGTATTGAGCGAAATGGAAGCGGCAGCGAACCCAGACGAGAAGCAAGGTGCAAAAGACTTTGATAGCTTGTTGTTCAAGCACATCTCACACGCAACTAAAAACACGTTTGGCGCATTTGGTGCAGCACTGACTGGCTCTAAGTTCATTAAAGCCGACATGAGCGGCCCAACTAAGCCTTACTACCAAGATTTGACTCGTTTGAGCCGTGCGCTTGCAGTGAGTGCGGATTTCGCAATGCTGACACTAGGTGGCGAGCTGAAACGTAAAGAGCTTATCTCTGCACGTTTGGGTGATGGTCTAAGTTACCTATACATGGCTTCTGCTGCACTTAAGAAGTATGAAGACGAAGGTCGCCAACAAGCTGACCTAGACTACGTACACTACGCGGTTCAACACTGTTTCCACAATGCGGCTAAATCACTACAAGAAGCGTACCGTAACTTCCCGAACAAGATGGTTGGTAAAGTACTTAAAGGTCTAGTTTTCCCTGTTGGTAACCACTTCGAAAAACCGAGTGATAACCTAACAGTTCAACTAGCAGAAAGCTTGATGACTCCGGGCGCACACCGTGAACGTCTGACTCACCTTTGCTACATCGGCAAGGAAGAGGATGATAGTGTTGGCCTTATGGAGAATGCTTTCAATGCGATGTACAGCATCAAGCCTCTGGAGCGTAAGATCTTCAAAGCAGTGAAAGAGGGCAAAGTGGCTCGTAAAGGCTTGTTGGCAGACAAACTGGCTCAAGCACTTGCTGCTGACGTTCTGACACAAGTAGAAGTCGACCAAATTGTTGCTGCTGATAAACTGCGTTACACAGCGATTCAAGTTGATCACTTCAGTCATGACTTTAGTGAAACTTTGACGCGAAAAGAGTTAAAACCTAAGCTAAATAGCGTTGCTTAGATAACGAAATGATAAAAGGCACCTAATAAGGTGCCTTTTTTGTTTTTGTCGTAGAAGTCGCAATAGAAGCGTTAACAAATGGTGACTTAGTCGGCAAATATCAGTTGAGTGCTCCAACCACTTGCATTTTCACCACATTTTTACAGAAATTAGATGCCATTTGCGCACGAAACTCTTATCCTTAACCTGATTTTTTAAGGAAGTTGAATATGATCATCAAACCTCGAATTCGCGGATTCATCTGTACTACAACACATCCAGTCGGTTGTGAAGCTAATGTAAAAGAACAAATTGCTTACACAAAAGCTCAAGGCCCAATCGCAAATGCACCTAAACGTGTACTCGTTGTTGGCTCTTCAAGTGGCTACGGCTTGTCTTCACGTATTGCGGCTGCATTTGGTGGCGGCGCTTCAACTATCGGTGTTTTCTTCGAGAAAGCCGGTACTGAGAAAAAGCCGGGCACAGCTGGTTTTTACAACTCAGCAGCGTTCGATAAGCTAGCTAAAGAAGAAGGCCTGTATTCAAAAAGCCTTAACGGCGATGCTTTCTCTAACGAAGCTAAACAGAAAACAATTGACCTGATCAAAGAAGATCTAGGTCAAATCGATATGGTTGTGTACTCACTGGCATCTCCAGTGCGTAAAATGCCAGAGACTGGCGAAGTGATTCGTTCATCTCTTAAACCTATCGGCGAAACGTACACATCTACAGCGGTAGATACAAACAAAGATGCGATCATCGAAGCAAGCGTTGAGCCTGCTACTGAAGAAGAGATCAAAGACACTGTTACTGTAATGGGCGGTGAAGATTGGGAACTTTGGATCAACGCACTTTCTGAAGCGGGTGTTCTAGCTGACGGTTGTAAGACTGTTGCTTACAGCTACATCGGTACTGAGCTAACGTGGCCAATCTACTGGGATGGCGCGCTAGGTAAAGCTAAGATGGATCTAGACCGTGCAGCGTCAGCGCTTAACGAGAAACTAGGCCAAACTGGTGGTACTGCGAACGTTGCTGTTCTTAAGTCAGTTGTGACTCAAGCAAGCTCTGCTATTCCTGTTATGCCTCTTTACATCGCTATGGTGTTCAAGAAGATGCGTGAAGAAGGCATTCACGAAGGTTGTATGGAACAGATCTTCCGTATGTTCAGCCAACGTTTATACAAAGCAGATGGCAGTGCAGCAGAAGTTGATGAAGTGAACCGTCTACGTCTAGACGACCTAGAACTTCGTGATGACATTCAAGAGCATTGTCGTAACCTATGGCCTCAAATCACAACTGAAAACTTAAAAGAACTGACTGACTACGTTGAGTACAAAGAAGAGTTCTTGAAGTTGTTCGGTTTCGGTGTTGACGGTGTTGATTACGAAGCTGATGTAGAGACAGCTGTTGAATTTGATGTAGCTGACATCTAATTCACAAATCAAATAAACGAAATAGGCGCTCATTGAGCGCCTATTTTTTTTGTCTATAGTTTGAGGAAAGTAGTATAGAGGTGTGGAATGAGAAAAGAGATTAAGTAATAAAAAATGCACTAACTCAACGATGAATTAGTGCATTTAAAATATCTAATCTATAACGCTGAATAAACTAGCTAATGATAATGATAAAGGTACCCGCTAAGGTCATCAATATATTGGCTATCGCGTACGTACCCGCGTACCCCAGAGCTGGGATAGTTGAACGAGCGTGGTCATTCACTATGTCCATCGCCGGAGCACAAGTTCGTGCGCCAATGATGGCTCCAAAAAGAAGAGCTCGGTTCATCTTCAGTGCGTAAGCGCCGACTAGGTAAGCGAAGAATACCGGCAGTACACTCACGATAAGTGCTATCCCGATAACTTGCGGACCCACTTGGGTCAAATGCTCAAATATCTTACCACCAGCGCTCAAGCCGATACCGACCATAAAGAACATCAAACCGAGATCTTTGACCATATTCAACGCCCCTTGAGGAACGTAACCGAAGGTAGGGTGGTTCGCTCGTAAGAAGCCAAGCATGATGCCCGATAGAAGAAGACCAACTGCATTACCTAAACCAAATGAGACTTGGCCGAATGTCATGGTGATCAAACCAAACAAAATACCCAGAATGAAGAAGCTACAGAAAGCCGTCAAATCGGCCATTTGGCTGTGAATCGAGATGAAACCAATTTTTTCTGCAAGGCCGTGAACACGGCTCTTTTCACCACTCACCTGCAGTACATCACCTTTAGAAAGTACGATGTTTAAGTCCATCGGCATTTCAATTTGAGCTCTTACTACGCGATTAAGGAAACAGCCGTATTCGGATAAGTTTAAGTCAGATAAACGCTTACCCGCGATGTTGTCGCTTTTAACGACGATCTCTTCTTCAACGATTCGTAGATCGAGAAGGTTACGGTCAAAAACCTCTTTGCCGTTTCGGAAACTTGGATCAAGACGAGCGTGGCTGTCAGGGAAGCCAACTAATGCGATTTCATCGCCTTCTTGCAGAATGGCATCGCCATCAGGGTGGGCAAGAATACCATTACGTCGAATCCGCTCGATGTAGCAACCAGTTTGGCGATAGATGCCAAGCTCACGAAGGTTCTTGCCATCAGTCCAGGTAATTAGCTCTGGTCCCACACGATAAGCTCGGATAATGGGTAAGTAAACCTTACGCTGGCCAGAGGTGCCTAGGCCGCGCTCTTGAGCTATTTGTTCTGCAGAGTCGTGTAGGTTTACTTTCTGAAGCTTTGGAATAAGGCGGGCAAACATAATCATACTGATTAAGCCGACTAAATAAGCCATCGCGTAACCTACAGAGAGGTTTTCTATAACCAGACCCAGGTCCATGTTTCTTGGCACTTCAGCTAAACCTGAATTGAGTGCATCTTGCGCACCAACTAATATTGGTGTTGCAGTTAGTGCTCCCGCCATCATGCCGGCGGAAAGTCCGAAACCAAGACCTAAATATTCGCTGCAAAAATAAGTAAGGGCAATAGCCGTAGAAAGTACAACGAGGCTAAGAATGAGGTAATGCTTACCGTCTCTGAAGAATATACCGAAGAAGTTGGGGCCAGCTTCAATACCTACACAGTAAATGAAGAGCATGAAACCAATCGTGAGAGCGTCGGCGTTAAAGGAAAAGCCAAGATGTCCCATGATAAGAGAAGTAATCAGAACACCGATTGAATTTCCTAGTTGGAGACTACCGAAACGAATTTTACCAATGGCGAGGCCAATAGATAACACAACAAAAATGAGAAGGATGGGGTTTTGTTTTAACAGCAAGACAACGTCGATATTCACAGTGATTGCTCAATAATTAGCGTGAAACACAGGATCAGTTTGAGGAATGAATTGTATCTAAATATAAATAAATTATAAGTGCTATTTTCAATTTTATTCGATATTGACCTTAATCTTACTCCGGTTGAAAAATTGTCATAAAAAAGCCCGCTGCAATGAGCGGGCTTTATATCAATCATACAGTCTAACTGTTTTATCTATCAGCTGTTTAGGCTTTAGCCTCGATTTTCGTTTGAGAAATTCCAGCTTAGTCGAAAAGACCTAGGTTTTCTTTTGCGTATGCTTCAAATTCTGTGCAGCCGCCAATGTGATCTTGGTCGATGAAGATTTGTGGAACTGTGTCTACAGGTTTACCAACAGTCTTCTCTAGGTCAGCTTTGCTGATGCCTTCAGCGTGGATGTCAACGTAACGGTAGTTGAAGTCATCGCGTTTAGCTTTAAGAGTTTCAGCATGCTCTTTTGCGCGAACACAGAATGGACAAGCAGGGCGACCAAAAATAACTACAAACATTTAATTTCTCCTAAATACGGGATGAGGCTCGTTAACTCATTTATGTTAACTATTCTTTTATGAATGCCACTCAAAATTTCTTAAAACCAACTATGCCTCAATGGCATGGGGAAATAAAGATGGAATTGCCTCTTAATACGATAGGTTTTGCCTATCAGCGCAAATATTAATCATAAAAGGCTAGAGTCTTGTTTACTGGCCACTGTCATCGTGAATTCCCTCAATATTAGTATGTGAATTACCCCTAAGATTGCAACTTTAGTCGATATTTAGTGCGACAAGTTGCACTTTGTCAAAAAAATCAAACGCAGAACGAGGCATCCTTTATCTAGGTATGGAACCATATTCTGTAAGCAGTCTGAAGTAATGATGTTTTAGTGCATTCGTATTTGGGGTGCCGAGATTGTGTTGTAAATACGAAAATCGAATTTCAAATGTGAAATCCAAGAGACCAATTTCCTAAAAACCAAGAGTTCGCAGTTTTGTTCGGTCATAGACGCAGGAGGCACCATGTTTCAATTTATGACATCTACAAAGATCATCTTTGGTGATGGAGCACTCTCCGCTTCATTGTCTCTCTTTAATCAATACGGTTACAGCGTGCTATTGGTGACTGGCAATACATTAGAGCGCACTTCAATAGTCACTGACTATCTCGATGCACAGAGTATGCGCTATCAACACATTGCCGTATCCGGTGAACCTAATATCAAAATGGTTGAGGAGGCTGCTATTTCTGCACGTCGATTTAAGCCAGATATGGTTGTCGCTATGGGGGGCGGTAGCGCCATCGATATGGGCAAAGCGTTAGCCGCGGTTTTACCTAACCAAGGTAGTTTGTATGACTATGTTGAAGTCGTTGGGCGTAATGTCCCTCTTAAAACCAAACCGCTTCCGTTCATTGCGATTCCAACCACAGCGAGTACAGGTGCAGAAGTCACTAAAAACGCGGTGCTGAAATCAGGGCAAGACCAAGTGAAAATCAGCCTTAGAAACCCAGACATGCTGGCTGACGTTGCGATTGTTGACCCAACCCTAACTCATGGTACGAATCTGTATTTATCGGGGCGAGGTGCTATGGACGCATTTACCCATCTAATGGAAGCCTATGTGTGCGGTGAACCGAACCCACTGACTGATATGATCTGTGAAGAAGGCTTACGTAAGCTGAGTGGTTCTGTCATTCAGGCGTGTATCTACGATGAACCTCAAGCGCGTTCTGATCTCGCGTTTTCCTCTATGTTAGGGGGAATAGCGATAACTAACGCCAAACTTGGCGCTGCGCATGGTTTAGCTTCTGCGCTAGGTGGCAAAATCTCGGCTCCTCATAGTGTGATAACTGCACGTTTAGCACCATTTGTGATGTTAGAGAATATAGCTGCTGCGAAGGAGCAGCAGAGGAGTGACATCCTAGCGCGTTATCAGCGAATTTCTCAGATAGTGACAGGTAACGTAGAAGCAACAGAGGAAGAGGCAATTTCTTGGTTGTCTGAAGTGTTGGATACGCTCAAGCTTCCAAGCTTACTGGAATTTGGTGTCTGTGAAGCCCAGTTTGATGAGGTGTCTGCCGACGCGCTCAAGTCGGTGGCGATTAAAGGGAACCCTTTACCGCTGAACCAAGAACGACTCGTACATATTCTGAAGAAGGTTTGCGAGAAGTGTGGTTGTGTAGAAGGGCATCATGAGGGAGCTTCAATGAATCAAATTGAGCAAGAGCCTGCCGCCGAGTCGAGCTTTACCATTATCAATTCTTATGCGTCCGAGAACAGCGTGGTTGAGAAGGGCAATAGCTGGACTATCTAACAGTCTTCAATCTGCTCTTGGCATAACCAGACACAGTATAATCAATCACAGCACAAACCCATTTAAACAGACAAATAAAAACGGAGCTCTAGGCTCCGTTTTTCAATTGAATTCTTAAGCTCACATCTTAACAGATTAGAACTGAGAGTACTTTTCGTAACGTGAATCACGAAGTGACTCTTTTACTCGTTTCAGGTTCTCTCGGAAGCCAGAACCACGACGAAGCGTAAAGCCTGTTGCTAACACATCGATAACCGTCATCTGAACAACACGACTTGCCATTGGCATGTAAACGTCAGTGTCTTCCGGTACATCCAATGAGATAGACAGAGAACTCGCTTTATCTAGCGGAGAGTCTTTTGCTGTGATAGCGATAACTGTCGCGCCGTTTTCACGAGCTAAGTTCGCAATCTCTACTTGGCTTTTAGTGCGGCCAGTGTGAGAGATCAGAACAATAACATCGTTATCACTGCAGTTAATGCAGCTCATGCGTTGCATCACGATGTCTTCGAAACAAGTGATTGGGATATTGAAACGAATGAATTTGTTTTGAGCATCTTTGGCTACAGCAGAAGAGGCACCCAGTCCGAAGAACGAAATGCGTTTTGCTTGAGTCAGTAAGTCAACCGCTCGGTTTACTTGCATCGCGTCTAAACTGTTTTTAGCAACATCTAGACAAGCCATAGTTGATTCAAAAATCTTATGCGTGTAAGCATCTGGGCCGTCATCTTCTTCAACATTACGGTTCACGTAAGGTGTACCGTTCGCCAAGCTTTGAGCTAGGTGAAGTTTAAAGTCAGGGAAGCCCTTTGTGTCTAAACGACGACAGAAGCGGTTAACTGTAGGCTCACTCACGTCAGCCATTTTCGCTAAGGTAGCAATGCTAGAATGAATTGCAGTTTGAGGGGAAGCCATGATTACTTCGGCTACCTTACGCTCAGACTTGCTGAAGTTTTCCAGGTTTTTTTGTATTTTTTCTAATGTATTCATAGTGTTCACAAGGGTATAGAGAACAACTTGCTAGTTAATATCTTTTACCAGGGGGTATGGCTGAAACAAATATAAGAAAATACAAAACCAAACTTATATTCGGTATTGTAAATTCTACTGCATCAAATAGATATCAAGCTAACTAGCACCATAGAGTCAGTATAAACCCAAGATACTATTCACTAATACAAAAACACGGCATCAATGCTTAAGAATATGACAAACCTCAACAAAATTTTAGAAAACTACAGAATTGGAAGAGGGTTTGAGCAAAAAGAATGCAAATTGAGTATGAACTGACAGCTAAGTTACATCAAAAAGAAAGAAATTTTCAATTTGATGCAACTAAAATTGAATGGCTAGGCGTTGATTAGCTTAACCAATTTGGTGATTTTACTCATCAAGTTGGGTGCTAGTTTAGAGATTTCACGCTGTTCTTCAAGCACTGAAGAGAGAATATCGTTGCCCGTCAGTGGGTTTGCTAATACTACACGGAAAACGATGATTGGCTGATGCGCCCATATTTCGGGGTTTAAGCGGGTGCGCGATACGAAAGACTTGCCCGTTTCACGTTGCTTCTTCTGAATAAACTTGGTCAGTTCATTCAGTAGCTCATTCAGTTCAACACGCTCTGGTGCTTTAGCCTTGAGTAGTGCTGCTTTGACTGATTCAGGCACATAGCGATAGGTCAGTAGGCAAAGCTCAGGCTCTGAAACCAGTTCGAAGTCGTTTTGATCTTTAATCAGGTCAGCAAAGTAGCGCGCTTTATTGATGCTCTGGTCGATCAGCAGTTCATACCCAGGGCGACTGATGATGTGCATTGAGGCGTAGACTAACATTGCCATACCTGAACGAGAGCCTTCTAACGTATGGCTACCTAAGTCTTTTGAGCCTTTGCGAAGGATGTATTGAGCATGATGTTCGATTGCGGTCATCGCATCTGGCTTCTTAAACAAAACCATGCCAGCACCCATAGGGATATAAAGCTGTTTATGTGCATCAATCGTAACTGAATCAGCCAATTCAATACCATCAAGTAGGTGACGATGGTTGTTCGACATTAGAGTCGCACCGCCCCAAGCGGCATCAACATGGAAATGACAATCGGATTCAGCACACACTTCTGCAATGTCTCTTAGAGGGTCGATATTACCGGTTTCGGTTGTACCAGCCACACCAATGACAGCGAAAGGCTTTATCTTATTCTGCTTGAGCTGTTCAATCTTGAGTCTTAGATCGTCAGTACAAATGCGGTTGTCGTTATCCGTTTTAACAGACACTAGACCTTCTTGACCAATACCAAGGACATCCGCTGCTTTTTTCAGAGAGTAGTGACCACGTTCAGAAACCAAGATAGCAAGGCCTTCGTAGCCGTAGTGCTTCATGGCTTTAAATAAGCCTTCTTTTTCCACACCTTTGAACGAACCTTGTGCTTTTAGCGCATTGTTACGAGCAACCCAAAGCGCAGTAATATTCGCGATGGTACCGCCAGAACAAAACGCTCCTAAAGAGTGGTTGGCACTGTGCATCCAGCGAGAATAAAACTGGTCGCTATCCTGATATATCAGGCGATGTAACATACCCAGAACTTGACGTTCTAAGGGAGTGAAAGCTTTTGAGGTCTCGATTTTTACTAGATTCTGATTTAGCGCAATCATGATTTTAGACAGCGGCATCAGGAAATAGGGTAGCGCAGACGTCATGTGACCAATAAAACTTGGCGACGACGTATGTACAGAATGAGATACAAGAGAATCGAGGAGATGCTCGGTATGTTCTGAAACAAACTCAGGCTGCTCTGGGATATGAGCATTCGAAAAATCTTTCTCAATCTCACGTAATGGCTTTTCTTCAGCCACAATGTGTTCACGTAAGAATTGATTCAGGTTTCGTGAAAGTTTGTCTTCGATTTGAGTGAGTGTTGAGTCTGGGCCTTCTGGTACTGTAAAGATACGTAGAAGACTGTCAAAGCTAACATCTGCTGTTTTTTGTTCCGTAACCATAGCAAGCGAGTTATTTTTCTTATATTGACGCGAGCGGGATAATCTAAACGAAAACGGGAACAATGTCCCGTCTTAATTATGAAATCCAACTTCCCATAAAAGCATAGTAAATTAAGGGTTATTTACACTTAATCGCTTCTAGTTTGGCGATCGACTGGTTGTAACGCTGCAGTGCTGTATCGATTTGCTTAGGGTGACTAAGCAGCTCAGCAAAGGCGGAACGTAGCTCGTAGTTTTGAGCGTGAGGTGTTGATTGGCGGTCGTCGAACGTTGTTTTCGCAATTTTACCAAGCTCATCATCACGTGTTGATAACGTCTTAATGTCGTGTTGCTCCAGTTGCAGCCAGCCTTCTACTGGTTGCTCTGTTGCCACTTTGCTTGAATCGTTCACAAGGTAGTAGTTTACCGCAGCGCGATTAAGCTCGAAGTGGTGCTTACGACCTTCTAGGAACCACTCGCTTACTTCTGTCAATTCTGGGTATTGCTCAGAAGTTAATGTAGCGAGGTCAGCATACCAACCTAAAGAGGCGTCGATGTACGCATCATATTTTTTTGCTTGGCACTGATTTGTCTCAGACATTGAATCTGCTGCAAAAGAGAAAGTCGAAGTTGAAGCTAGCAGTAATGCGACGCAAAGGCGTTTCATAGCGGTTCCTTTTGTAAGTTTATTCTTTTTATAACGTTGTCGTTACAGATTACCGTGATCATTATTTGTTGAGCAATGACACTTAGTGTCTTTTTATTTCGGTAACTGTATCGGTGTCTTGGGCATCGGTATTCGAGTTGCATTCTAATCTAAAACAAACGTTATTCCTGCGATCTAGTTAGCAAGAGATACAAAGAACAACATCAAAATCGGGACAAGCAAGCTGAGGATAAAGCCACTGACTATGGCGACTGGCACGCACCGAACGCCACCTGTGGTTTGAATGACAGGTAATGTGAAATCCATCGCTGTTGCGCCTGCATAACCAATCGATGTGCATGGGTAGCTCCGGATCAGCACAGGAATAAGTACCAAAGCAACTAACTCTCTTAACAGCTCAAGCATGAAAGAAGCGCCGCCATAAACAGGACCAAAGGCGTCGCCCATCAAGATACCAGCTAAAGAATACCAACCAAACCCTGAAGACATTGCCAAGGCTTTGAACAGAGGGATATCAAGGATATAAGCCGCAATAATACCACCAAGCATTGAGGTGGCGATGATTGCGATTGCGATTACCATACCGTGCTTGTTGAGTAAGATTTGACGAAGTGTTAGTCCGCTATTGCGTAACTGAATGCCAATAAAGAACAGTAGAACAAACAGAATCCATTCACTCGCGGTATCAACCCAATCAAGTCCAATAGGCAGAACTAAACCCGCAATAAGGCCGGAACCGACCACTAAGATGAGTTTGGCAGACTCCATCGCCATAGAAGACAGGGGGAGTTTCTTATTACAGCTGTCTGTCTGGAGTGGCAGTAACTTATCAATAGCAGGTAGCGCCATTAGATTACAAACGCTTAAGCAGACGAAGAAAGTGGCCGTGTATAGAAGAATTGTCTGCAGGTTACTGCCTAGGTTATCGAGTGCGGCTAAGCTAAGTCCCATTAACGCGAGAATCACGTAGATCAACCGCGAAGTAGAGCGGTTGATAAATTCTAGCGTCTGAGCGTTCGAAATTGAAAAAAGATACCCCACGACGAGTGGCGCAAATATAAAGATCATCCCTGTAAACATGCTTTCCCCATTGCATTGACTTCATATTGCATTTACTAGCAATTTAACAGTAACTTAGAAGCCGCTAGTATTGATCACGTCACTTAGCTTTGCATTAAAATCCTGTTTGCTCAAGTTGCTTAATTTATAAAGTACTTCCGCTCCTGTCACGTTTAGTTCTACTTCGTGCTCATCAATGTTCTCATCCTTGTTTCTAAACATCAGTAGGTGGTTAGCTATTCGCGCAATATCAAGGTAAGACACCTCGCGCTCTTCGTGATTATTAATGGTGTTGCTGCACACATCGATAAAGTCGCTGTCGAAACCCCAGCGTCTAAGGACCAACTTACTGGTTGCTGAACATTGGCCTTGGAATATTTGCAGTGCGATGTCGTGATCTAAATAGTTCCCGTTGTCTAGGTAGAGGTGATATTCACTAACCAAACAGAACAAGCCAATGTCTGCAAGTAACCCAACAAGTAGTGATTTTTCATGTTCTAGATAACGGTATTCAGTAGGGGATAGTTCTTTAAATAGGTTAGTGACTAACACCATAGTTGCGGCGAGTTCTTTTGATACAGAAGCGCTCTGAACCAATAGCTCGTTGCACTCTTTATTCAAATTGACGGAATGTTTAAGTTGTTCAATAGCCTGGGCCGTGACAATGTCACGCACTCTCAATATACCAAGACGCGATACGGCCGTCATAACATCGACACAAGTAATATTGCGTCTGTTGAAGACAACTGAGTTAGCAACTCTGATCACGATTGCTGTCAGCCCTGGGTCTTCAAGTAAGCACTCGGCAACTTCGGCGACGCCTGTTGGTTCAAGAGTACAAAGCTTTTGAATTTTAAGTACAACCTCAGGAATCGGAGGAAGAGTTATTTTTCCCGCTGAGATGGAATGTCCAACAAGTTGGGCAAACTCGGATTCTAGGCCCTTAAGGAGAAGAGCTTTATTTTGTGGTAGCCAGAAAAATGATAAATGATTCATATTAAGAGTAAGAACATGTATGTCGTACCATTTTACAAGCCGCGATGCTGCGAGGCAATACTCATCGAACCACATAAGCTTTGATAACTTGAACGGGGGTATCATTAAGAATTAAATTCTTGGCGTGATTTGATAGTTTAATGTGATGTAAATCATTAAAAGCAAGGATATTCAACTGATTGATGTGAGCTGCGCCCTGACTTATTTTTCTTTTCGAAGTATCATTTATTTCAAAGGTGACAAACGAAACCATAATATTCACCTAAACATTAAATAGATTTAAAATTTTTCGCATAAAAAGCTGCTTGTCTGGCGATCAACCTAATCGGGGTAATTTGATTAAGGATCAACGGATATGACCGAGACAGCATTTATTAATTACGTGAATCAATTTGGTGAACATCAAAAGCGCTCTATGTTTGGAGGTATTGGCCTCTTTCAAAATGACGCTATGTTCGCTTTGTTGAGTGAAGATTGTGTATTCATTCGAGGTGGGAAGTTATTAGATAAAAAGCTGACGGGGCTTGATTGTGAAAAGTATCGTCACGTAAAAAAGCAGACGACAGCAACCGTGAATTACTACGACATCACGGATCTCTTTACGTCTGAGCATCCTGAATTGGATAGTATTATTCGTACTTCAATCGATAATTCAATTCAGCAGCGTAGCTTCAAAAAATCATCTGCGAGCCGTAGATTAAGGGATTTGCCTAACATGCAACTGACGTTAGAACGCATGGTTAAAAAGGCTGGAGTGGATGATGTTTCAATGTTTATGCAGTTGGGTGCATCTGAAGTGTTTAATAAGGTTCGCGAAGCGTACGGAAACGATGTTGACCTAAAATTACTTTGGAAGTTTGCGGGTGCAATTGATGGTATTCACTGGAAACTATTACAAGAGCCACGCAAGCAGCAATTATTAAAGAGCTGCCACTAAAGATATCGCCTGTATATGCATAAGATTACTGTTTATATATAAAAACCGAGGGATTTCCTCGGTTTTTTGTTTCTATCTATCTAGCCCGTTTAAAGGCTAAGCCCATATGAAGAGCTTTCTCGTTTTACTTAAAGCTTGAAACGAGTCGTGAACATTAACTGATCACCGTAGAAATCATTGATACGAACTTCTGCACCTAGAGAGAATAGTTCTGTAGAGTGGAAACGAACGTAAGCAGAACCGATCCAATCATCTTTATCATCGATAGAAACGTAACCGCCTTTGCCGCCAACTTCTAGTTGTGGGCCAAGCCATTGACGAACACCAACGTTGAATTCCATACCAACATCAGGAGAGCTTTTCGCAGCTGGTTGAACTATACGAGCTAGCATTTCACCCGTTAGATCTGCCCAGTTGTTAATTGGAGCGTGGAAACCAAGACCTACAGCAGAGTCGTAATCGCCTTCAAATTCTGAATCGATACGCGCTACTGCGTGAGCATTCGGGTGGATTGACTTACTGAACGCACCACCAAATGTAATTGGGCTCGCACCGATACGAGCGTCAAAGTAATCGTAGCTAAAGTTGCTCATTACTTGTGCTTGTTCATTTGGTTGTCCATCGACAGCTAGTGCTTGGCTAGAAGCCAATAGCATAGCGGTAGTAAGTAGAATTTTGCGCATAACGACCGTAAACCTTTATTAGTGTTGATCCCTTTGGTTTGATAAAAAATAGCCAAACCATAAACATTGAGACAGTTTAATCTAACTCGCGGAAAAGTAACCCATAAAAATGCTATTCATTTGTCATTTAGCTAAAAAACAAGCAAGTAAAGTACTGCTCTGTTACAGAGATCTCATGTTTTAGGACTATTTGACAAAATCTAGTATCCATTCACTCGTTATTGATAACTATTAGATACACTTAATTTACTCACTGCTATTCAAAATGCACTTCGTGTTAAAAGTGCAATAGCGATTAAGTCGCTATTCATCATCTAATCACTATTCAGTAAACAATCTCTATTTACCAACCTATCGCTATTCACCGAAACTAGTTCGCTTGTCCGACATTGATGTCAGTATTCGCTCAGTATCTAAAATGGAAGTCCAGTTTAACAACTGCTTGTCGTTTGCAATGACATAGTCTGTCAGTTGTTGAGTAATCGTGTCTCTAAGTTGATCGCCTTGCCAAGGTTTTGAAATATAAAAATCAAGCGCCGCGTTGTTAATTGCTGTGACGGTATCTTCTAGCCCGGCTTGCCCGGTAAGCAGTAGTTTGCGTGTCGGCATTGTAGAATCGTGCTGGTTAAGTTCGATAAGAAAGTCGATCCCCGTTTTGTCAGGCATGATGTGGTCACACAAGATTAAGGCGAGCTTAATACCTTCCTGTCCCATTTCTTGAATGACTTGCTTAGCTTCATCGACCGATTCGGCACCTTCAACAATAAAGTTGTCTTCAAATGGTGCTAAATCTTGAAGGACACTATTGAGAACTTCAGGTTCATCATCGACACATAAAATTAGGTACTTATTCATGAGGTGCTCCTTCTTGTTTGAATGGAAGCCACACTTGCATGTGTGTATGGCTGCCTACCTCAGACTCCACCAAAATAAAACCTTGATGAGCCGAAACGATTTGTTGAGAAATGGATAACCCAATCCCTAAACCGAAGTTGCCTTCTTTTTTGGTCGTGAAGTTTGGGTTGAAAATAGTGTTGATGTCTTCTTTGGCGATACCGTGTCCAGTGTCCGATATTTGCACTACAAGAAACGTGTCGTCACCTTTAGTTTCTTGAGACGTGGTGATAGAGACTTTGCCTCGCTCTGAAAGAGCATCAAGTGCATTAGAGAGAAGGTTGGTCCACACTTGTTGCAGCGAGAGCGACTGGCACAATAGAAGCGGTAAGTCGGTGTCGTAGTGTTTTTCAAGTTGGTGATGTTTGAGCCTGTTTTCAAAGATCACTAACGTATCTTCAAGCCCTTCGTGGATATCTGTGTAGTGGCGGACCTCTTCATCTTCTCGGGCATAGCTTTTTAGGCTTTTGACCATATCGGCAATACGTTTGCTGCAAACTTGAATTGAGCGGATAGAGTTTCCAACATAGTGATAATGCTCTAAGTCATTGAGCAGCTCTTTGCCTGCGACAGGGGAGTCTTTTAAGGTATCTAAAACCGCAGAGTCTTGGCTCAGGTTCAGTCTTACGGCTTTTTTGGCTAGCGCACGATCATCGATAGTAGAGGTGAGGTGCTTTACGAGTTGTCTTTCTTGAGCCGTTGATAGTGGCTTCGCCATTTTTGAATGTGCTAATACATTCGTCCCTTTATTTGATTCTGGGAGTGCCGAGTTCTCGAGTATTTGATCGAGATGTTCAGACAAGGTTTCAATACTTCTCAGTATCGCTGCAATCGGGTTATTTAACTCATGTGCGACACCTGCCACGAGTTGGCCGAGCATCGCCATCTTCTCTTTCTCGATCAATTGTTGATGTGCAGATTCCAACGATTCTAGCGTTTGCTGAAGCTGGATCTTATTGTTGATGCTTCTTTGTAAGCGTCGGTTAAAGTGACGGAGCAGTAGATTGGTAAATAGTGGTAGCAGAGTGTTGTTTGAATGCATCACCTGAGCAAAGCTATCTTTATCCAGCTTGATAACGCGTGTTTGCGTTAGGGTGATCGCGGTAGAAAACGAAGGCTCACCTGTCACAAATGACATCCCGCCGACAATGTTCCCCTTGGAGTGACGTACCACTTCCCGTTGTTGCCCAAGTTCATCTTTCTTATAAAGAGCCGCTTCACCCTCAATGATCAGCCACAAAAAGCGATTATCTTCGCCCTCAACCGTCAGCAGATGCTCTGGTGAATAATCACGAATGGCCTTGGTTTTATCATCTTTTGAAAAGACATCCTGCAGAGCACTGACGACACGCTCAGCAAGGGCATTGTCAGAAAGCTGGTGGTAATCGTGAATGAAGCCAGATTGGAACGAATGAATCTTTTGCTCGATGTGTGCTCTTAGTAAACGTTGTTGATCCAACGCATCACTGTAAGACAAAAGGTTTTCTGGGTCGTACTCGATAACAAAAGAAGTCAGCTCTTTCTGTGCAGACTTGAACAGAACCTGATCTTGAACCGGTTTGGTTAAACAGTGGTTGAGCCTGCCTTCATTCACAGCGGTTAGAATGGATTGAATGTCTGACGAAGCGCTGACTAATATCGTTCTTGCGGTATTACTATGGGGCAGCTGTTCCAGTTCAATCAGAAATTGCACGCCATTAAATTCCGAATGATGATGAGTGATCACTAAAGCAACGGTTTGATTGTGATCATGGATATCTTCTAATGCGTGATGTGCGTCTTCTATGTTCTCGGCAGTATAAATATCGAATACAGAAGCCAACGGAGCCAACTCCGAACGTATTCTTTCAATGCTAACCGGATTATTGTCCAAACAGATAACAGCGTATTGATTCACAGCTCAACCTTAATAGTAGCGACGTCTCTAGCCTAGCAAGAACCGCCGAATAAGGATGAGAGCTAGCCGTTAATTTATTGAGGCAATCGAAGTATCGAGCAATAGACTGATTTAACTCAATGTTTCTTGTTTGCTACTGATGGGTTAGACTAAAAAAAACAGACACGTGTAGAAAGAGAACTCATGGAACAGTTAAGAAAAATTGGTGCAATTGGCGGCGCAATCTCATTGGCACTTTGTTGGCCACTAGCGGTTGGCCAAATTGGACAAAATGCCATTACCGATGGTGTTGCAAAGCTTAACAATTCAAGCATTCAAGCGGAGATCGTGGAGTACGATAGAGGTTACCTGTCTTCTAACGTAACTACTCGCCTAACTGTGACCGATGAAAACCTGAAAGAACAACTCGCGATTGATGGGCTGCCGAGTGAGTTTGTCATCAATAGTGCGGTTAGCCACGGTTTGGTGAGCCTGAATGCACTGTCGACGTTTGATAATACTGATATTCTGCCTCTAACTCTGACAACTAGCACTGAGCTAAACGGCAACACTGACTTTAACTTCGAGTTAAGCCAGTTCAATCATCAAGGTTCTGATGAGAATGGTACTTCGGTATCAATCACGAAATCGAATCTGTCTGGCCATGCCACTGTTTTAGGGCAAGTTGATTACGAGCTTTCAATCCCTTCAGTTCAAATTGATTTTGAAACCGGTGAAGAGGTAACACTGTCAAACCTAAAAGGTGTAGGTTCAGGTCAACAAGCGAAAGGCTACTGGTTAGGTTCTCAGAATTTTACTATCGATAGCTTCTTGGTTACAGACTCTGCAATGCAGCCTTTCATGACCATTGAAAACTCTAAGTACGATTTTGAATCACATCTAGATGAAGCGACTAAGCGTCTGCGCAGCAACCTTAAGCTGGATATCGCAAACATCGAGACCAGTGAAGGCCAGTTGAACAACCTAAACGTCGATTTCGAAATGTCGAAATTGGATAGCGAATCGTTTGAGAAAATCTTTGAGATTTACCAATCTAATCCAGTAATGACGCAAGAAGACGTTGCCGAGATCATTCCATTTATCGATATCCTTTTTGCTAAAGGCTTCGACCTTTCAATGAACAATATGTCGTTAGATCTAGGTAAGGGTCAATTCGAATCTAAGTGGTTAGTGAGCGTACCGGAAGGAACCGAAAACATCAGCAGTAATCCTTCGATGATTGTACCTGCATTAAAGGGTAACGTTCACTCTAGCTTCTCAAATGAGCTTGTTGAAGAGTACCCATTCATCCGTGAAGGTATTGATGAATTGCTTGTGATGGAAATGATCAAAGAAACAGAAAGTGGTTATGAAATCCGTGCTGACGTTGAAAATGGAAACCTAGTGTTCGAAAATGGCCAAGAAATTCCATTAATTGCTCTACTTATGCCGGTTTTTGTTCAATAAACAGAACAAGGCTGAATACTGATAGGGTGATTTAGCAGGTTAAGCTTAAACATTTTATACGGTACAAAACAAAAGAGGTCTTAAGACCTCTTTTGTTGTTTTTATGTTGGGTAAAACATGGTATTACTTGCATAGTTATTATTTAGCAGGAGCAATCATCCCCATGGAACTTACATTAGATAACGTATTCAACTTCAGTGCTGGCCCAGCGGCACTGCCTAAACCGGTAATGAAACAAGCGCAAGCGGACTTTATTGATTGGAATGGTTTAGGGACTTCCGTGATGGAAATCAGCCATCGCAGCAAGGAATTTATTCAAGTTGCTGACGAGTCCGAACAGGACCTACGTGATCTTCTGAACATCCCAGACAACTACAAAGTTCTTTTCTGTCAGGGGGGCGCTCGTGCTCAATTCGCTGCTGTTCCTCTAAACCTTTTAGGTGACGCGACGAAAGCGACTTACATTGATGCGGGTTACTGGGCAGAAAGTGCAGTGACTGAAGCGAGCAAATATTGCGAAATCGATGTATTCAACGCCAAGACGTCAATTGATGGCAAAGCAGCGGTTGTTCCAGCTAAAGATTGGAAAATCGACCCGGAAGCGGCGTATGTACATTTCTGTCCAAATGAGACCATCGATGGTATTGAAATCAGTGAGCTTCCTCAAACGGATAAGCCAATCGTAGCGGATATGTCATCTAACATTCTGTCTCGTAAGATCGATGTGTCTCAGTACGGTGTTATCTACGCTGGTGCTCAAAAGAATATAGGCCCTGCTGGTATTTGCATTGCTATCGTGCGTGATGATCTGCTAGAGCTAGCAAACGACGTATTGCCGAGCATTCTTAACTACAAAGTACTTGCTGAAAAAGACTCAATGTTCAACACACCGCCAACGTATGCTTGGTACCTATCAGGCCTCGTATTCAAGTGGTTGAAAGCTCAAGGTGGTGTTGAAGCGATGGAATTAGTGAACAAAGAGAAAGCTGCGCTGCTTTATAATGCGATTGATAGCTCAGCTTTCTACAGAAACGATGTTCATACAGTAAACCGTTCAAGAATGAACGTGCCATTCCAATTAGCGAAACCAGAGCTAGATGCTAAGTTTTTAGAGTTGGCTGATGCTGCTGGTCTGAAATCACTAAAAGGCCACAGAGCGGTAGGTGGGATGCGAGCATCACTTTACAACGCGATGTCTCTGGAAGGCGTGCAAGTATTAGTCAGCTTCATGAAAGACTTTGAAGAGAAATACGCTTAATTAAGGCGTATTTCACAATAAGAGGAGCGAAAGCTCCTCTTTTTTTACTTGCTGAAAAGGAAGGGTATGAAGAAGTTAGGTACAGTAAACAGTGTTTTGGGCGGTAAGGTTGTTGCTTTTGCTCACGGTACACAGAGTGCTATCAATAAGCAGGTTTTATCTGAGCGCCAATACACCACTGAGCTTGGATTTATTAACGATGAGCAAGGCGACCCTCGCTTTCATGGTGGTATTCAGAAAGCCCTTCATATCTACCCAAGCGAGCACTACTTAATTTGGCAGGAGGAGTTGGGCGACAAAGCAATCTTCCAATCTGAAGGTGCATTTGGTGAGAACATAAGTTCAAGTGGGGTGACTGAAGCTTCCATTTGTTTAAAAGATAAGATTCGAATTGGTTCAACCTTGCTGGAAGTTTCACAAGGTCGTATGCCTTGTTGGAAGCTCAATGTACGATTCGATCAAAATGATATGGCGAAAAGGCTACAAGACACCCTTCGAACTGGCTGGTACTTCCGTGTTTTGGAAGAGGGTGATATCGGCTCCGGCGACGAGATTATCCTGTGTGAAAGACCTTACCCAGAATGGCCGTTAAGCCGGGTTATGGGTGCGGTGTTCACGGGTTGTTTGGATAAACAAGAGCTTAGAGAATTGGCGGAGCTGCCTCTAGTGGAATCTTGGGGCACGCTCGTAGAACGTCGACTTCAAACTGGCGAAGTTGAAGATTGGGAAATGAGATTGGTTGGCCCGACAGCCGAGTAGACTTTCTATTCATGCTTAAAAGACAATCATGCGCAAAACAAAACGCTCACTATCTAGAAGATGTGAGCGTTTTTAGTTCTGAGGTGAGCACTTATTAGTCAGTAACTAACAGCGACTAGTTTATCTAGCTATAACCAGAAATCTTTAACAGGCATATCAGGGCTAAAATGGTGCGCAATCTGTGCTTGTAGAAGCTCCGCTGTCGCAATCGCATCAGTTAACGCATGATGCGGAGTATAGTCAGGCAAGTGGTATCTACGACGGCTCTGACCAAGCCTTACTGACGCAGGCTTCTTACCTTTTAGCTTATTCCATAGACCGCCGGCCAGTTTGTTTTGGATTTGAGATTCAATCTCGAGCGTGTCGAGGACTGGAAACTCAATTCCTTCACCTAATCTGACCTTCAACGCGTTATCCAAGAAATCACGCTCGATGCGGCGATAATGAACGACTGGGATATGGCCGCCCATTGATTCTAAGATCTCATCTAATACTTCACTTAAGTCTGGCGCATCAATGATGTCGTTGTGAGTGATGCCATGGATAACAACCGAGTCTTCTTCCAATTTCTGCTTTGGTCTCAGGGTCCAGTGCTTGGCTTGTCTTAGGTAGATTCGATTTAGCGTAAACGGAACTAGACCAATGGTAATGATGCCATCTTTGTTTGGGTTTAAACCCGTTGTCTCAAAGTCGACAGCTAAGAAAGTCACTTCTGATAATGGCGTATCAGGTGCAGGAAGAGGCTGGCTATAAAATTGCTTCAAGCGTTCATCTCTCGCTCGTTCGAGCTTCTGAGCAAACTTAAATGGCCAATCAACCGCTGGGGATCTGAATAGTTTGTTCATAGCGCCTACTTAAACTTATTGCTGGCTTGATAACGGAACTTAAGAAAGTTCTGTGCATTGCTTAATATTTGGAATGCATCCTTTAGATTACGTCGCTCGAAGTCAGAAAGGTTCTCTGGTTCGATGTTGTTATCCGGTTCGATGTTGTTGTCGACATCGTGTGCTTGGTGGCGAATACGAACTAAAGAGATAAATTCCATCGCATCTTTCAAGTCTTGAGCTCGACCTTTTGGCAAAATACCTGCGTCGATAATGTCATCTAAACGTTCGAATGAGTTCTTAGAGCGAGATGCGACTGCTAAAGAGTGAACACGGATTAGATCGGCAAGTGGTGCGGTACCACGACGTTTAAGATTGATCGAGTTGTTATGACGACCATCTTTCTCCATTACGAAATCTTTAAAGAAACCCAGAGGCGGTGTTCGGTTGAGTGCGTTACGAGCAAGACACGCCAAGAAACGGTTGTTCTTACGCGCACGTCTTACAATAAAACTATTTAACTGTTCTGCCCATTTTAAGCGGCCATAAACACCATCTAAATCAAAGAAGATAGAGGCGTTCAGTAGTGCTTTCGGGTTTGGATTATCAATCCAATCAGCGAAGCATTCTTCCCATTGTCGACGTGTCATACGCCAAGTTGGGTTAGTGGCCATGATGTCACCGGTACAGTACACATAGCCACATTGGTCTAAGCCATCACAAATGAAGGTCGACAGCTCTTCAAAGTACTTACCGTGCTTTTTCTCATCGTAGGTATCATCAAGAATAATGGCGTTATCTTGGTCAGTAACGAGCAGCTGCTCATCACGCCCCATCGAGCCGAGCGCGAGGAAACAATAAGGGATCGGCGCTTTACCGAGTTTATCTTCGGCTAGTTCAATAATTCGTTGTTTAAAGCTACGGCCAATTACCGACATTGCGGTACCCACCATGTGGGCGTTGGCGTCTTCGTTAACCAAGCGCACAAAGCTGTCTTTTACTTGCTCAGAAAGGACTTTAAGATCTTCGATGCTTTGCTGTTGGAAGATGCTGCTTACCAATAACAGCGAGTTTTGAGATTCGTAACGTACAATATCGGTCGCTTCAATAATACCAATAGGCTTCTTATCTTTTAGTACTGGTAGGTGATGCACGTTGTAGCGAAGCATGGTCATCATGGCTTCGTAGACATAGGCATTATGATCGAGCGAGATAACCTCTGCTGTCATTACACTTGATACTTCATCCGATGGATCGAGTCCTTCTGCTAAAACTCGGGTACACAGATCACGGTCGGTAATGATGCCAATAACGGGCGTCGAATCGTCTTCATCATCTTCAACAATATCCGGGTCGATGATCAGCAAAGATGAAACATTATCTTGTGCCATCATGGTAGCAGCTTGTTGGATGGTTCGTGTTTTTTCGATCATTGGCGCTTCGCTAGTCAGCAGCGTCTTTACCTTTGACGTGGTTAGATCGTTAGCGTCGTTGCTGTCTGAGTTAGCCTGACGCAGTCGCGCATTATCTTCTACTTCGACAAAGTCAGCGAATGAATCATAGTTGTCGTAGAGTTCTTGGAAAATAGGTTCAGGGATACAGTAGAGTAGGGTGTCTTCTGTTGCTTTTACCGGGAAGCGAACTTTATTGTTGGTGAGTAGCCCCATTTGGCCAAATAAGTGTCCCTCATCCAGACGGTTATAGAGCTCACCTTTACGACGATAGACTTCTACTTCGCCGCTTCGAACAATGTAAAGGTCGTTAATCTGATCACCAAAGTGAATGATAGGGGTATCTTGGCGGTAATAAGAAATTTCGACGCTACTGGTCACTTTCGCCAACATCTCCTCTGGGAGTTCTGTGAAAGGGGGGTATTGTGCCAGAAAGTTTTGAATCTCTAATAACTCAGCATCCATAATGATCATCCATTGGTTTGTATGATTTCATGGTACAACATTTGATAATATTTTGCCGTCACAAATCAATCTGTGAGCTAAAACCTTTTTAAAGTCTTAGGGATAGACTAATCTTTCAAATAATAGGGTGATAGTTAAAGGATGATAGGAATGCCGAAGTGGAAACTTAGTTTAGTGTCTGCAATTTTTATGTTTTCTTCAAGTTCGTGGGCCGAAACTCACCGTGTGGATATTCTGGATTATGACCATATATACGCCACCGCTCATTCGGGAAGTTTGAATGAAGATGCAGGCAGCAATAACAATGCATCATCCTATGGATTAGGTATTAGCTATGCGATAACGGATGATTGGCTATTGTTGGGTGACTACAGTGCTCGTTTCATTCACCCAGATGAATCAACAACTCGAATGGATACCCTTATGCCGGGCATTGGGTACCGTTACAGTATTAAGCGAGATCTAGATATAGTGGCTTACTACCTGCTTGGTATTACTAAGGGGGAAGTCGAAGATAATGGAACTAACATTACTCGCTCGTCAGACACGGAGTTTATCCAAGGGATAAAAGCCGAACTCAACTATGGCTTTGCGAAACGTTGGATTGCTAACGGTAGTGTGCAAGTGAACCGAAGTGACTTGTTTGATGAAGAAATTTACCACGTGGGTTTACGTTATCTCGTGACCAACAAGTTTGCGATTGGTGGCTCTTATCAACACAGAAATGGCGAAGGTAAGATTCGTAGTGAACGCACTAACGAGCTAGGTGTAGAGTTCTTCCTAGAGTATTAGTTAGCGATATATAGACTAAGCGTCTTAAAAACTGACATATAAAGGAGACAGACACAAAAAAGCCAGCTTAATAGCTGGCTTTTGCATATCTATTGGTCTGCAAGTGCAGGTTTCTTTTTCGATTAAAGAACCGCAGCGATACCTTTACATAGAGGACCCATATTTGACTTCGTCATGCCCGCTACGCTGATACGGCCAGAACCGACAATGTAGATAGCGAATTCGTCTTTCAGGCGAGTTACTTGCTCTTTGCTTAAACCAGAGAAAGAGAACATGCCGTTTTGGCGCTCGATGAATGTGAAGTCTGCATCAACACCTTCAGATTTCAGTGTCGTTACGAATAGCTCGCGCATCTCTTGGATACGGTCACGCATTTCTGCTACTTCTGCTTCCCATTCAGCACGTAGATCAGCATCACCAAGGATGTGAGTAACGACAGCACTGCCGTGCGCTGGTGGGTTAGAGTAGATAGAGCGGATGATGCTCTTAACTTGAGAGAACGCTGTTGTTGCTACGTCTGCAGATTCTGCAACCAGAGTGAATGCACCCACACGCTCGTTGTACAAGCCGAAGTTCTTAGAGAACGAGCTAGCAACAAGAATCTCTTTGTTGTATTGAGCAAAAATGCGCAGGCCAGCTGCATCTTCTTCAACACCTTTAGCAAAACCTTGGTAGGCAAAATCGAATAGAGGAAGCAGTTTCTTCTCAGCAACTAGCTTAGCAAGTACTTCCCACTCTTCAGTTGTTGGGTCGATGCCTGTTGGGTTATGACAGCAGCCGTGAAGAAGAACGATGTCGCCTTCAGAAGCTTTCTCTAGGTCAGCAACCATGCCTGCGAAGTCTTTGTCTTTGGTTTCAGCGTTGTAGTAGCTGTATTGAGCTGTTTCGATACCGGCAGCAGCGAAAACGCCGTTGTGGTTAGCCCAAGTTGGGTTACTGATCCAGATTTTCACGTCACCCAGTTGGCGCTTGATGAATTCACCCGCTACGCGAAGTGCACCTGTACCACCTGGAGCTTGTGCTGTTTTAGCGCGTTGAGACGTTACGATCTCTGCATCTGAACCGAAAAGCAGTTTCTGAACCGCTAGACCGTATTCAGCGGTACCTTCAATCGTTAGGTAAGATTTGGTTTTTTCGTTTTCAAGAAGTGCAGCTTCTGCTTTCTTTACTGTTTTAAGTACTGGCGTTTGACCATCTTCATTTTTGTAGATGCCAACACCAAGGTTAATTTTCTCTTCACGAGAGTCTTTTTTAAATTCTTCAGTAAGGCCGAGAATAGGATCGGCGGGAGCTGCTAACACTTTTTCAAACATAATCTTCATCCATGTCAATTGAGAGGGAGGTAATAATAACTCCGGTATTTATACCTTTCATACAAGATTGTTACAACTCAAAACCTAGAATTTATTAAAACGATTTATAACCAACAGCTTCGAAAATTTGATTTATGGAATTTCTCGGCATTTCCATTTGAAATGACTGTGCGTCGATGCGGTTTTGTTTAACGTAATTCATTGCTAACAATGTTGTTTTTGTTCATGTTTAGGGCGGTAAACATGAAGGAACTCTTTAGAATGAAGAAAACACTGAGTCTGTTTTTCGTGGCTTTAGCAGTGGTCACTGCTGGGGGCTGTAAAGATAGCAAAAATGAAGGCCATAAACCTATGGTCTATAAGCCAACGAAAGCATCACCGTCAGAGCTTTCTGTTGAAATTATTGTTAATGGAAAAAAGCGTACGTTAGAGCTGAATCGCTACTCTATTCGTGAGCCCGATATGAAAGTATATCTATGGGATCATCGTATTAACGGGAACGCCCCTTCGAGTACTATTAAAACTCCGGACATTCGTGTTTACCGAGGCGTTGATACGAGTGATGAGAATACTCAAGTTATAGCGGCTCTTACCACTAAAAATAAATTATATGTAACTGCTTTTCGTGGTAGCCACCGAGTTTGGTCGATCAAGGATGCAGCGGTAACTGGTGGTAAATCAGCGGGTACTATTCAACCGCTGAAGTCTAGCTTTTCTTCTGTGTCTCGACAAAACAGTATATTAGATGCGGTTCAGAAGTCGATTAAGCCAATAGACAAAAATCCGGATAACCCAGTTTCGGGTCTAGACAATATCTTACCAACAAATATGTCAGACATTAAACTGAGTAAGATAAATGCATTTGTTCAAATTAGTTACCAGACTTTTAAAGAGCAAGCTGACGGTAACTTTGATGATGCTATGGTTTTAGCTGATTACTACATAAACTTAGTGGACTATGTGTATAGTCGTGATGCGTTAATTCGATTCTCTATGCAAGATGTTCTTATTGAAACATGGGGGCATTTAAGGAGTCACTACAATAACTGTATAAAGAGTAGCAGTCACGATAGATGTAAAGACTGGGGTTACCAAAATGAGAATACCTCAATTAAAAACGCAACACGACGTTGGGTGGATGCCCAAAGAAAAACGCGCCATTGGGATGTTCGACATCGCATGATTGATTTGGTAGGCAGTGGGGTTGTTGGTGTGAACTGGGGATCTTATGTTCGCTCGATGGGTCAATTGATTCAAGCGGATGGTGTTGTTTTACACGAAACCTCACACTATTTAGGTACGGGGCACCATACTGGTGGCGAGGAAGAAACCTCACAAGGTGGTGAAGCGCACGTGGGAGATATTGGTTTTGTCGGTTACAAAAACCGTGTAGCCAGACGAGCGATTGTTGGCCCTGCTGATTACCCGTTACCCCCATCGGCTAAAATTGATCACTTTGGTGTGTTGCGTGATACAGCGAAAACATTAGATGTGTTGAAAAATGACTTTGATGCAAATGGTGATTCGATATCGATAAATAAAGTGGACTCGCTTACCGTTCAAGGCGGTCAAGTTAAGATCGTCGGAGATAAACTGGTCTATACCCCACCGAAAGGGTTTGTGGGAGAAGATTCGTTCTTTTATCAAATCACTGACTCAACTAAGCATCATGGAAAACAATTGTATGATCGTGAAGAGGTTCATTTAAGAGTAACAAGCCCTGGTTTGTACGCTAGATTCGGATTTGAAAGCGCGATTGAAGATTTTTGGATTCCTAACGAACAGACCGGACTAGCAAGTCAGCTTCATGTTAGTCGTGATTGGCGTTCAGGGAAGGATGTTTGGGTTGATTACTCACAATCAGTGACTAACGATTCCTATGGAAAGACATTAACGCTGGGCGCTCATGAAGCGGTAAGGTCAATCAAAAGCAAATACGATGTACCTGAGTCGTTTAAATATAATACTCATTACGGTCATGCATTTGATCTCGGTGATGATAGCTTCACGGTTTCATTGAAAGTGAAAGTTGGAACTAGACTTCTTCATGACATTAATTTGGTTAACCGTGGAATGGAGAGAGAAGGCTACCACTTACGACTACTGAAAGATGGAAAACTAAAGTGGTACATGAAGTCTCGTCAATACGCTATGCATAAAGGCGGTACTGATTACCGCATTGTAACAATGACGACGGAGTCACCTTTACCTGCTGATAGCGCATGGCATGCAATTGCTGTGCGAGTTGACCGAACAACGAATCAAGCAAGCTTATGGGTTGATGGGGTTAAACAGTCGCTTGTCGATGAAGCGCAAAATGAGGTTAATCTTCCTAAAGGTTATGCTGGTTTATGGGGCGGAGGTAGCCGAAGAGCGTCAAGTATCAGTCAAGGTTTGACTATCGGGCAAGCATGGTGGGATACGGACGAAGTACACAAGCAGGAGTTACAAAAAAGCCAGAGCCGCTATTTGCGTATCGATAACGTAGAGTTGAGGTCATTTGCACTTACAGATGATCAGATATCAAAATTGACCAACAACAATTATGTGTATCCTTATGCACCGCGTCCATATAATGGTGAAGGCATTGCTTTCTCAGGAAGCAAAACACTGAGCTGGAAATTGTCTAAGTCATCGGCTTACAAGTTAATGATTAGCCGTGATGGAAAGTCTTGGTCTACTGAAAAAATTGGTAATGGTAGTTCGGGTTCACATACTGTCGCGCTCAATGCCTCCGATGAGGCGCTTTATTGGCGTGTCGACGTGAACGGTTCTGTCGGCGAAGTGTGGTCGGTTCGAAATAATCTAGTTAATGGTCGTCAAGAAGTCGCATTCAGTCACTCTGAAATTAGTAACGGTGCCGCAATACCTGATTGTGAAGTCAAATCAGGTGTAACCTGCTTATTTGGTTGGCCAGCAACGCAAAATGGTTATAACGACTTATATGGTAATACTTGGACAATTGACAACGGCGGGACTACTAACTGGGAAGGCCATATATATCTTGGTGGTAAACAAAAAACGTTGAGCTTACAAGTTGATACTCCAACCGGTGAGTGGTCTGGTGTTCGTTTTCGAGCAGCTGCGGCGGGCAAAGGTTGGACCGGTGCGGACGATTACCCTTCAGGTACACTGAAGCTGTATGCAAATGGGAAGGAAGTATGGAAAGCTTATAATATCGGTGATGAGGTTTGGACTAAAGCAGGTACAGAGTGGGCGTCACTGCCTTCTATCGGTACTTACTCAGTAAGTGTACCTCGTAAAGTGAAATCTGATATGTATGGCGTTCACTTTATTGATCTCCCTGCAAATGTCACACAGCTCGAATGGGAATATGAAAGCTCACGCTTAGATAGCAAAGGAATGACCCCCGGAGCCGTTATAGGAGGCGTACAACTAATAAGGTAGTACTTTTCTTTTAAACTTTAATAGCCCAGCGTATTTGTACGCTGGGCTTTTTTATTTACGTAGTTAAATCATGCTCCCTTTTGAAAGACAGTCCTTTGATAGGCTGTACGTTGGCGTTGTTTTGTTCAACGTAATTCATTGCTATTACTATGGTTTTTATTCATCTTTAGACTGGTCGATATAAGGGAACCACATAGAATGAATAAAATACTGAGTCTATGTTTTGTGGTACTAGCGGTAGTCATGGCTGGTGGGTGCAAAGATAGCAAAAACGAAGGCCATAAACCTATGGTCTACAACCCTACGAAAGCATCACCCCCAGATCTTTCAGTGGCAATTACGGTTAATGGTAAAAAGCGTACGTTAGAGCTCCATCGTTACTCGATCAGAGAGCCCGATATGAAAGTATATCTTTGGGATCACCGTATTAATGGGAATGCACCATCCAGTACTATTAATACGCCAGCGATTCGTGTTTATCGTGGTGTTGATACCAGTGATGAGAATACGCAAGTTATTGCCGCACTGACCAGTAAAAATAAACTCTATGTGACAGCGTTCCGTGGTAGTCAAAGAGTATGGACAATTGAAAAAGCGGACATCATAAGCGGTCTTTCCGCTAAGAAGCTAACAGCAACAGCTCAAAACTTAGCTTCGGTTACGCCGCAGTCTGCAATTTTAGACAACATGCAAAAAGCAATTAAAACCGTAGATGAGCACCCGAGTGCACCAACATCGGGTTTAGATAACTTAATTGCTAAAGACAAAACGCAAGTTCAGCTGCACAAAGTAAAAGTGGCAGTTCATGTCTCTTACCAAGCGTTTGTTCAAGAAGCGGATAGCAACTTGGATGATGCGATGGTGCTCGTCGACTACTACATTAACTTGGTTGATTATGTTTTGAGTCGAGATGCTTTGTTACGTTTCTCTGTCAATGATGTGTTGATAGAAACTTGGGGCTATCTGGACGACCATTACCAAACTTGTAAAAAAAGCGCTTCTCATGACGCTTGTAAGACTTGGGGGTACCAACACGAGAATGAACCCATTAGAGTCGCTGCTATAAAATGGTGGGATGAACAAAGAAAAACGCGAGGTTGGGACCTTAAACATAGAATGTTGTGGCTGAAAGGTAACTGGATTCTAGGTGTAAACTTCGGAAGTATTGTTCGCTCTCCAGGTGACATCATTGGTGCTGATGGCGTTGTATTGCATGAAACCGCGCACTACTTAGGCACAGGGCATAGTACTTCTGCTGAAGGCCACGGAATTCAAGGTGGTGAAGCGCACGTTGACGATATCAATTTCAATATTTATAAAAATAACCGTCTAAGAAGAAATCTTGTTGGACCTGCGGATTACCCTCTGCCTCCTTCGGCTAAAATTGACCACTTTAGTGTAAAACGTGATAGCACGACGGCATTAGATGTCATGAAAAATGACGTAGATGCTAATGGCGATAAGATTTCTATCCACAACGTTGATAAATACTCGGCACAAGGTGCTGAGCTCAGTATCACAAATGGGAAAGTCACCTATAAAGCACCAAAAGGCTTTATTGGTGAGGATGAGTTCCACTACATCATTACTGATGGCAAGAAACTGTTCGATCGTGACGTTGTTCATGTCAAGGTTACGACTCCAGATCTATATGCTCGTTTCGATTTTGAAGACGCACCTGTTGATGACTTATGGATGGTGAACGCTCAAACAGGATTGGCAGGACAAGTTGCTGTTGTAAAAGAGTCGAGTAAGCAGGAAGTTTCTGAAGTTTGGGTTAACCAAGGTTACGCGAATTCGAAAATACTAAAACTAGGTGCTTACGAGTCAGTAAAATCTAACTTACTAGAGAACGATGTTCAGGAATCTTATAAGTATAAGTTCCACTACGGACATGATTTCGATTTCGGTGAAGACGATTTTACTTTGTCACTCAAAGTGAAACCTAAAGTCAAGCTAGAACATCCAATTGATCTCGTTAGTAAGGGCATTTGGGTTGATGGGTTCCAACTTAAGTTAACGAACGAAGGAACACTAGAGTGGTTCATGATTTCGCGTCAACTTGCTGCTTATGCGGGTGGAAGTGACCTTAGAAAGGTGTCTGTTACAACCAAAGAGGCACTTAACCTCAGTCAATGGAATACTGTCGCAGTGCGTGTTGATCGTACCACTCAAAAAGTTTCTATTTGGGTTAATGGAAAGCAAGCTACGCTAGTTAACAACTACAGTCGCAGTAAAGAAGAAAGCGATGATATGGAGTTGGCTGATGGTTATGCGGGTGTTTGGGGGGCGGGTAGCCGTTTGTCTGCGGGCACAAGCCAAGGGTTGATCATTTCTAAGCCTTGGATGGATGCAGGCAAAGATGCTACAGCTAATATAAAGTCTGAGCAAAAAGCAGGTAATATCTTGGTTGATAATATCGAGATGCGCTCATTTGCTTTGTCTGATGGTGACATGGTGGCGCTTGCTAATGATAGCTTAAAGTATGCGTATACACCGCGACCATATAATGGACAATCGTTCCCATTCAAGGGTAACCATAAGTTCACTTGGAAAGTATCTAAATCAAGTGCTTACAAAGTGTATACCAGTACAGATAATAGCACTTGGTTAGAAGTTCAATCAGGTGCTAGTTCTGCTGCTTCAGGTTCGCACACTGTCAATCTAGACCCAGCAAGCGATGTTTTATATTGGCGCATTGATTTTGATGGTAAAACCGGAAAAGTATGGTCTGTTCGTAACTCACTCAAAACGGGTATTCAGAACTTATCTTTCAGTTATGCTGAAGCAAACTCTGGTGCTAATTACCCTCAATGTACAGTCACTAAGAATGGGGATTGTCTGTTTGGTTGGGATGATGGCAATACAACTGACCAATTTAATCATAGTTGGACACAAAACCCTGCCGATATCACTAACTGGGAAGGTCACCTCTACCTTGGTGGTGAAGATAAAAAGCCTGAAGTGTCAGTTACAGCTGAAAGCGGACAAAGCTGGAAGGCCATTCGTTTTAGAGCCGCTGTTATTGGAAAAGGCTGGACTGGTGCTCAAGACGTACCAAAAGGTACGCTTAAATTATTCGCGAATGGCACTGAAGTATGGAAGGCATATAGCGTTGGTGACAATATTATTGATGGCGCGTTAGCAAAATCAGGGAATCAGTGGTCTAGCTTACCTTCTATCGGTTCTTCTTCAGTCAGTGTACCTAGAGGCACTAAGGTAGGCCGCTACGGTATTCACCAAGTTGATTTACCAGACGATACCACGACCCTAAAATGGGCATATGAAGTAGAAAATCTGGATAGCAAAGGGAAGAACCCAGGT
This sequence comes from Vibrio sp. 1F169, assembly GCF_041439605.1. NCBI lineage: Bacteria > Pseudomonadati > Pseudomonadota > Gammaproteobacteria > Vibrionales > Vibrionaceae > Vibrio > Vibrio sp. 1F169. Next base: position 34,088 of record NZ_JBGOOI010000041.1, read on the forward strand.
GTAGCTCTTGGTGGTGTACAACTACTAAGATAGTGTTTCTTCTAAACCAAAAAAAACCAGCATATATATGCTGGTTTTTTATAGAATCTTACTCAAAAAATCACTCTGCGGCCTAACCTATATAACTATTGTAGCCTGTATAACACCCCATAACTTACTGTAACCTGTATAGTCGGAGCCTGTATAGTTAGTGGTTTTCGAAAAGACTAAGCAGGTTGAGCAACAAAGCTTTCTCGTTCAAGTTCACTTTGCATGTTTTTTCCATCCTTGTAGGTCGCGGCAATTGAAACGAACTCTTGTTCGACGGCCAGAAAAGCTTGGACAACTTGCGGGTCAAAATGGGTCCCATTGCCCTCCAAGATAATCTGTTTCGCTTGCTCATGAGTAAAGGCTGGCTTGTAGACTCGCTTCGATATTAATGCGTCATAAACATCGGCCAATGCCATTAAGCGGCCGGACAGAGGAATATCTTCCCCAGACAGTTGGTTGGGATAACCGCTGCCATTCCATTTCTCGTGGTGAGTGAGAGAAATCTCTTTCGCGACTCTTAAGAAAGAACTGCTTCCCAATTGCTTTTCTGCAATAGATAACGCTTCGGCGCCAATAGCAGGGTGACCTTTCATTATCTCAAACTCTTCATCCGTCAGTTTGCCCGGTTTTAGCAGCACACTGTCAGGTACTCCAACCTTACCTACATCATGCAGTGGGGCAGATTTATAAAGCAGCTCGATATAGTTGGGTGTTAATAAGATCGCGTGAGCTTCAGATTTGCTGAGCTCCAGTGCGAGTACCTTTACGTATTCTTGAGTTCGTAAAATATGGGCGCCAGTTTCATTGTCTCGAGATTCAGCTAGTGCAGATAAGCTAACAATCGCGACGTCACGTGTGGTTTTTACTTCGTCTTGAGCGTTTTCGAGGCTATCAAGCATGGTATTGGTCATAGATGCTATTGACCCAAGCTCGTTGTAGCTAAATATAGGTAAGCGAACGCCTGGCTCACCATTAGTTACTTTACTTAATGCGTGCTCTTGGCTTAGAAGAATACGTCTAATCAGCTGGCTCCATAGAGTCATGATGGTTATCGCGTATCCACCTAGTACAACCGCCAAATAAATGAACTCTTTGATCACGCTGATCTTGCCCGTACCATCTAGCAAACGGCCGGGGTTGTGTTCTAGCCAGAAGATGTCTTTGACGGCCACCATAGTCAGCATGGTGGTCAGTGTTACCAGAAGCACGATGACCAAACCAATCATTTGTTTAACCAGTGAACTTCTTTCACCTATCAGGTGGAAGTCAAATTGCCCAGTCATCTCCATTTCATCTATTTGGCTAAGCTTCGCTTTCAGTTGAAGAATGGTACCGGTAAAGAAACCAAATAGGCTCATGCCGAACAGCACTTTCAAGTTACTGTCTATCGTGAAGTCGTAGCTTAGGTTGTAGTAGAGCGCGAAAGGAATACTCGCGGCAAAGAACAACATAGTATCGAGTTGTGCAAATCGACCTTGTTTGACTAAGGTGTGTTGCGATAGCAAATAATGACGCGCTAGCCACAATAAGATAAAGACACTACTGACTTGGGTGAAAATTTCTAACGTCGTTAAGCTTTCGAGCATCGGGCATACCCGACTGCCGTAGGTGCCAAATAGCACGCCAGCGATGACGTATAATTGAGTCGTTAGCGATTGATTGTAATTTGAAGTATCCATCGATAAGCCTTTGTTCATTTTCATCTTAAGGTCTCGCAACTATTCCTAAGTTTACGAATATGTATTTTGTGTATTAATTCACGAGGTTGGTAGGTATGTATGGCTAGTATAGCGAGTGTGAATAAGGTCGGGGATTCTATCGATAGCTTTTGTTGAATGATACAAAAAATTGGTTTGTGTTAGATAATTGTTAGCTAGATGGGTGTTATTACGGCAGTTTTTATGAAGACACTTGAATAGTCCCGGTTGAAATACGAGACTATTCAGTCGATATATTTGAGTAAAGTCGAGAGTGATTGACGACTACTTACCTCTAATCAAATTACTTTTTCAGATTGATTTCAGATTCAATTGAGTTGGTTTCAATGTCTGGGTGAGATGCTAGTTTGTCTGATGCCCATTGGTTTAGGTGTTTCAGAATAGCAGACACCGCGTGTTTCTCAGTTGGTGCTTGGTCTTGATCGACATCGATCTCCTGCTTTGGATGTGAGCCTGTTGCATCTTCAGCGATATGGAGCCAGTCTGGGTGCCAGTAATATGGCTGGCCACTCGGTGTTGTCCAACTATGAACACCGTTTGACTCTCCTTTATAACTTAACTGGTCTGCTTCTATTTTTTTCATTTTTATCTCGCATGTTTTTTGGATTACATCAAATTATAGAGGCGTAGAACGAACTTGGCTCTCGCCTTGGTTACAAACTTAGCAAAGCATACAAAGTTATCTGTGAACCAATTCACACTATTATAGAAATTAGGCTCAATCATATGGATAGCAGCAATAGTTGTTAACGTTAGTGATAAAATCTCAGGCTTATTAGAATTTCTCTAGGTAGTACAATTAGATGGCGCGTTATGAAGAGCTTGCAAAGGATATTCGAACTCAGATAGCGAACAACACGTGGCGTTCAGGAGAAAAGATCCCTTCCGTCCGCATGAGTTGTCGCAATTACAGCGTCAGCAATAGTACTGTCTTACAAGCCTACCAATTGTTAGAAAGTGAAGGGTGGATCATCGCTAAGCCTCAGTCGGGCTACTTTGTTGCACCACGTGTGGACGGCGTTGATTATGAACTGCCGTTAGTACACAAAAAGAAAGCCATTAATGATCGCTTATTCGACTTTTTGAAATCGAGTTCGGCAGAGGGGGTTATTCCTTTTGGATCAGCATTCCCAGATCCTGACCTTTTTCCTTTGCCTACCTTGACTCGAAACCTCGCCAGTGCGGGAAGGAAGATGACAGGTGCTAGTGTGATCAATAATCTGCCACCGGGCAGTGAGTCCCTAAGAAGACAAATCGCTCAACGTTACCTGCAGCAAGGTATTACCGTCAACCATCAAGATATCGTGATTACTTCTGGTGCGATGGAAGCGCTTAACTTGAGCCTTCAAACTGTAACCAAGCCCGGTGACTACGTTGTGATTGAATCTCCCGCTTTCTATGGTGCTCTGCAAGCTGTCGAGAGGTTAGGACTCAACCCTATCGAAGTGGATGTTTGTCCAATCAATGGATTGAATATTGAGCAGTTTGAAAGCGCACTACAAAACCAGGATGTGAAAGCGTGTTGGCTGATGACGACGTTTCAAAACCCGACAGGGACAAGTTTGTCTGAAGATGCGAAGCGCCGAGTGGTTGAGGTTGCTGAACAATACAAGACTTATATTATCGAAGATGATGTTTACGGCGACCTATATTTCGAAGGGCATAAACCTAAACCGCTAAAAGCATTTGATAAAACAGACTTAGTGTTGCTATGCGGCTCTTACTCTAAGAGTTTATGCCCTGGCTATCGTGTTGGTTGGGTGGTGAGTTCGCGTTTTAACGATGCGATTCAAAAACTTCAGCTTCTTTCTACGCTGTCGAGTAGTGCTCCTGTGCAGCTTGGTGTTGCGCACTTCTTGACACACGAAAGCTACGACAATCACCTTCGTAAATTGCGTAAAAATCTTCTAATGAGAAAAAAGCGATTTATAGAGGTCATTAAGCAATATTTCCCACATTCCATCGAGATAGAAGATCCAGCTGGCGGCTACTTTGTATGGATTCGTTTTTCTGCCAAATTCGACAGTCAACAATTCCATCAGTTAGCGATTGCTCAAGGCATTAGCGTCGCCTCTGGAGACCTCTTTAGCGAGTTGGGCAGAGTAGACAACGCGATTAGATTGAACTTCTCTTATGAACTCACAGCAGAGAAAGAGCAAGCGCTGCTCTTACTTGGTAAACTTGCGCATCAACTTACGCACTCGTAAAACCGTAAGTCACTCATAAAAAAGACAATGATTCCAACTGTACGGACTGATTCCGATGCAACTGTACGCCTTCTTGACCAACGAGTTGTGATTCAATATCGATAGACCAAATATTGGAGATACCGTTATGTTGAAAATGACTATGGGCAACGAAGTTAAGTTGATTATCGTTGCTATTGTGTGTGCACTTCTGTTAATCCTCGGCCACGTACTACTGGCAAAAGCATTCGCTGATATGGCATGGGCAGAATACACGACTGCCGCCATCCCATTCGTTATGATGGCAATCTGCGGTCTCGCGATAAAATACGCTATCGACCAAGATGTCGACTAAGTTTTTGAGTACACAAAAATGATCTTTCAGAGCCCCTCCATGATTTGGTGGGGCTTTTTCGTTGTATACATGAAACGAACTTGCATAGGTATCGCTGTTATCGTCGTGAAATAAAAATTCTTAATGACATACAATTACTATCCATACCTATTGTAAGCATATGTAAGGAGCGTCGAGTCACTACTTGGAAAGTAAATCACCTTTAGTCAAAAGCTTGGCAAACGCCATTTATCATCATTAACTATTGGTATGGTTGGGTTTGTAGTTATTCGTGCCAACTATCAGTCGGTGAGGTTTGAATCGTGATGAACAAAGCCCTTACAGCACCTTACATTTTCAACTTATCTTTAGCCTACAATTACTTGGAACTAATACTGAGGCGAAAATATGAGATTAAAATGTGCAAAATTGAACCTCTGCATGTTGGCATTGCTAACAACCAATGCAGCGGCCAGTGAGGTTGAGGTCGATTTAAATAAATTAAGTAATGTTTCAGAAATTGGTACAGATACTTTGTCGATCGCTAGTGAGTTCATCGGTTATGAACTTAATGATGGCAAGTATCGTTACGCAAGAGACGTTGACTTGAACGGTTTAGATTGGGTTTTCTTGTATGGAGAGCATCAAAGAAAAGATAAACCCAATAGTGCTTTAATTGGTGACGTAAACGTTATTGGTGAATTACGACAAGTTTCTAATTCAGAGACCAAAAACGCAATTGGTAACCGTTATTACTGGCAGGGTGGTGATTCTACAGATTACAACCAAGAGCTAGCTTTTTCTGGTTTACTTGTCGGCACTAGTGGTTTCTCTTTTGACGTTCAGCCAGGTAAAGGCGGGCGATTTTCTGTAGAGCTTTATACACACAATTGGCTCTCTTCTGCTGATGTAACCGCATGTGTTAAAAAGCAATGTATCACTATTAAAAATGATATCTCCTTTCACATGACCAGTGTCAAAAATACGATAGTTTTCGAATCCCAATCTCCTGATGATATCGTCGAAATCACTTATACACGTCAACATAGACAGTTCGACTTTGAAGCTAGACAGGGTTACCACGCTATTGAAGCTATCCAATTGAGAGAGGCTCAGTAACATGAAAAAAATTATTTTGGTATCAGCGATCGTTGCTACTTTTTCAGCGCAGGCGGGCATAGGCAAGATGGATCGCTCGGTTACTCAACACAAAGCGTTTGCCTTACAAACTCAATTTGATTTTGCTTGCCACATGAATGCAGGGTCGGCCACTTTAATCGACCCGTATTGGGTTATCACAGCAAATCATGTGTCAGGTTCAAAAAGTGAAGGATATGAAAATGCGGTAACTTGTTCTTCTTATGAAAAAGATAAGAATGGTAAGTACAATGTTGTTCATACGTCACGTGCGACTACTGACCCTGATGGTGAGTGGGGGGAGTATGAATTTACCGATGGTATTTACGACTTCGCTTTGGTGCGCTTAGATACGCCTATCACCGGTATCAAGCCGGCGAAGTTGCCCGAGAAAGGGATGTTTGATCATTCAGAAGTCTATGAAGTAAATAGCGTTGGCTTTGGCAACTATAACGGACGTAATGGCGGCAAAAAGTTTGTTAAGTACAACGACACAGACAAAAAATGGTTAGCTGAGTACAAATATGACCCAGTGATCATGCCTCAAAGTAACTTGCAGTGGTTAATTATCCATGGGGATTCAGGCTCTGGTATCACGATTGAGAGAGATGGTGAGTTTTATATTATTGGGGAGATAGGGCTTCAATATTATGGTGAGCTTGGTTGGCAAGATACCTTCGATGATGTTTTGGGAAGATTGGATTCATTACAAAGTGACATGCAAGAGCATGGTTTTAGCTATACGAAACCTGTAAATCTTGCTGATGTAAAATGGACACCGACGACCCAGAATGACATTGAAGATCTTCACGCGTTTTACAGCTACTGGAAAGCGGGAAGTATGGACTTCAATGCGACTTACTGGACGGCGGATGGTGGTATTTATAACACCGCTTATGCGATAGAAGGGGAAAAGTACACTTTTGAAACAGTGATACCTGTAAATTCTAAAGCGCCTGCATTTGATGTGTTTGTTAATGGTCGTCAGGTCGCTCATAACATTAAAGCGGACAAAGAAAGTCTGTTTTTGAAAGTGAATGCATTTGAACAGAAAGGCGATCAGTTAGTCATTGAATTTAAGCCTCTTCAAAGTACAGGTGAAAAAATTATGCTCGATCACTTTTTGGTGCGCAAGGCTGACTAATTTAGTCTGGACAGCTTAAATGAAACTTAAGCAGAATAAATAAAGATGAAGCCCTACAGTGTTAAGTAGGGCTTCTTTTTGCAATGTGTAAAATTACTTAGTAATTAGCGTACTTTGCTTAGCATTGAATTCAAAGTTCGAAGTCTTAGTAATGGAGTTCTTTACTGAGGGAGTTCCACCAATTAAGGGTGTTTTTGTCGTTCGCTTGTAATTCACCAATTGTACCACGTCACCTTGAAGGCGGCTTTCTGTACAGTTTGCAATCGTTACTAAGTGACCTGATGAATTCGCTGCGCTATCCATTTTGCAATGGTTTATTTTATTTGTTGAAGAGGCTTTGGTTAGAGAAAACTCTTCACTTCCTACGGTAACTTTGACATCACTTCTATTTAATACGACTTGAACACTTGTTGTTGTGTCTTCGACGCCATAGTCTTGTATCGTCAAGCCAGTTTCAATTAAAGGTTTAGCTTGGATCTTATACTTACTATTGGAGCTGTAAGATGAATGAATTACATCTTTGTTTGAGTTATAGATCGTCGCAGGTTTGTCTGACGTGGCTGCGAAGACGTAAGATTTCGTTACGGGGTCGAGTTTCCCATTGAGCTTTATGTAAGTGATTAACTCGTCTCTATTTGATACATTGAAATGCTTAAATAGAAGTGTGGAGACATCCCTATCTGGCAGGGTAGTTGTCACTGTTAAAATTTAACCAGTTTGGGCGATA